>JBAXNX010000289.1:0-2108 GCA_037133575.1 Chloroflexota bacterium | reverse complement strand
CGCTGGAACGTCGATTCGAAGTACGCCTGCGCGCCCTCGGCCTCTTCGCGCGGGTACAGCGTCGAGGTCAACTCGAGTGCCAGTCGCTTCTTTGCCTCGATCGGCGGCAGCGTCTTCGCGACGACCTGTGCGAGCAGTGCCTCGACGTCCTCGGGCGCAACATTTGTCAGCAGCTCAAAGTAGTTTGCCATCACCTCGTCGGGAATCGACATCGCCTTGCCGTACATGTCGTTCGGCGTGTCGTCGACCGCGATGTAGTTGCCGAGCGACTTCGACATCTTCTGGTGACCATCGAGACCGACCAGCAACGGCGTCATGATCACGACCTGCGGCGGTTCGCCCATCTCTTCCTGGAGCTTGCGGCCCGCCATCAGGTTGAAAAGCTGGTCGCGCCCGCCAACCTGCACATCGGTCTTGAGCTCGTACGCGTCGTAGGCCTGCAGCAGGCCATACATGAACTCCGAGAGGTAGATCGGCTCACCGCCGTCGTAGCGCTTCGCGAATGACTCGCGCTTCAGGAACTCCGCCACCGTGAACTTCGCACAGAGCCGGATCACGTCCTCGAACGTCAGCGGTGCCAGCCAGTCTGCGTTGTAACGCACCTGCACCTTCGACATGTCGAGGATGCGCCCTGCCTGGGCGGCGTATCGCACGGAGTTCGCCGCGAGCGTCTCCGCGTTGATCATCGGACGCGTCTTGTCCTTGTCAGTCGGATCACCGATCAGACCAGTGAAGTTCCCGATCAGGAACGTAATCTCGTGGCCGAAGTCCTGAAACTGCTTCAGCTTGCGAAACGTCACCGTGTGGCCCACGGTCAGATCCACCGAGGTCGGGTCATAGCCGCAGTACACGCGCAGCGGGCGGTCCTCGTTGAGCTTGGCGCGCAGGTTGCGTTCCATCGCCCGCCGCATCGCGTCGTCGCCGAAATCAGTCCCGCGCATCAGCACGGCGAGCTGCTCGTCGACCGGGGCCATCGTGCGCTGCGTCGTTGTCATGCGAAGAACGCCCTCGTCTCCGCGACATCGAGTTGGATCTGCGCCACCAGCGCGTCGACGCCCTCGAATTTGCGCTCAGGGCGCAGCTGCTGCAGCAGCTCGATACGCACCACGTGGTCGTAGAGGTCGCCATCGAAGTCGAGCAAGTGCGTCTCCACGCGCCGGCGCGTGCCATCGAAGGTCGGCTGTGTGCCGATGTTGGTCGCGCCGTGGTAGGTCTGGCCGTCGATCTCGGCGCACGTCACGTACACGCCGTCCGGCGGCAGCGCGTGGTCGGGGCTCACACCGATGTTCAGTGTCGGGAAGCCAATCGTGCGGCCGCGCTCGTCGCCGTGGAGCACAGGGCCGCGCAGCGAGTACGGACGGCCGAGCAGCTCAGCGACCTCGCGCATCTCGCCCGTGGCGAGCGCACGCCGGATGCGCGTGGACGAGATGTCCGAGGTGTCATCGGTGCCACCGGCGACCAGTGAGATCGTCTCCACCGTAAACCCGAGGCGCTCGCCGATCGCGCGCAACGTCTCGACGTCACCCTCACGGCCGCGGCCCAGGTGGAAGTCCTCGCCGACAATCAGCACACGCATGCCGGCGTCTTCGACCAGCATCCGCGTAAAGTCCTCGGCGGATACGAGCGCGAGCTCCGAGGTGAACTGCAGCACGGAGACCCACTGCGCACCCGCCTCACGGAGCAGCTCGACGCGGCGCTCCAGGGTCGTGAGGTACGAGAACGGCACATCGGGCCGCAGCACAGTGACAGGGTTCGGGTGGAAGGTGACAACGCCGGCGCCGAGCCCAAGCGCGACGGCCTCGGCGGTCACGCGCTCAATCAGCGCCTGGTGCCCGCGATGCACGCCATCGAACACGCCGATCGTGACGACGTTCCCGCCCGTGGTGGCGGCGTGGCGCAGTTCATCACGGACCAGCAGCACGTGGGAGCCTCCGACCGGTTTGAGGCCGAATCGTAGCATCGGCACGCCGAGGCCCGCACCTTGACGAGAGCACCCGCGAGGTGGTTAGGAGCCCGAACCCGAGGTAGCGAAACCCGACCGCGCGCTAGCCTTCGAGCTCGATCTCGACGGACTCCGGGGTCTCCGCGCCCTCGATGCGCACCAGCGC
>JBAXNX010000288.1:0-2111 GCA_037133575.1 Chloroflexota bacterium | reverse complement strand
CTCGATCTGGTCGAGCTCACCGACAACGCGGGCCGCAAGTTCTCGACCTACTCGCTCGGCATGAAGCAGCGCCTCGGCATCGCCTACGCGCTGCTCGGTGACCCCGACCTCGTCTTCCTCGACGAGCCCACCAACGGGCTCGACCCCGCCGGTGTCGCCGAGGTGCGCGATCTCGTGAAGAACCTCGGGCACGACGGCCGCACCGTCATCCTCTCCAGCCACATGCTGGCCGAGGTCGAGCAGGTCTGCGATCGCGTCGCGATCATCTCCCACGGCCAGTTGCTCGCGCAGGGCCTCGTCTCCGAGCTGATCGGCAGCCAGGGCCTGTTCCGCATCCACACCACCGACGACACCCGCGCCCGAGGTGTGCTCGCAGCACTGCCGACCGTCCACGACGTCACGCAGGCAGAGCACGAGATCACCGTGCGCACCGACGCCGACTCCGCCGAGCTCACACGCGCACTCGCAGCAAGCAGCATCTACATCCGCGAGATGACCCCCGTGCAGACCACGCTGGAGCAGTACTTCCTCGAGGTAACCGGCACGGCGTCCGTCGGCAGCTACATCTCGGATGAAACGAGCGCCTCGTGAGCGGACCCCGTCTCCCTCGGTGGGCGTCGAAGCGACGTGGCTGGCTGCCGTGGCTCGTGCTGGCGATCGTCGTGCTTTGCTCGCAGCGCATGCTCCGTGCCACGAGCTCGAACCGCCAACGCCCCGTGGCAATGCCCATGCCCGCTCGCCCGCAGCAACACCTCGAACCGCAACCCGTCCCCACCCCCACTCCCGTGGCCGAACATCTCGATCCACCACCCGAGTCCGCTCCAGCGCCCACCACGCAGCAGCTCGAACAGCCCTCCGTCCCCGCTCCAGACAACACTCGAGCAGTGCCGACCCCGACTGCCCTGCCCGTCGCTGCTCGACCGTTCCGCACGAGGCACACGCAGCCCGCAGTGCTCGCCATTGCACGGCTCACGCGCTGGGAGTGGTTCAAGCTGCGCCGCCGCTGGATGCCATGGATCCTGCTGCTGATCCTCGTGCTCTTCTCGCAGCTCGCGATCTGGGCAACGGTCTTCCAGTACCGCCAGGTCACCGAGGGCGGCAACGTCCTCGTGAACTCGAGCCGTCGAGGTGGCCCTGAATCCGTGAGCTGCGCCAACATCCTCGTCGAGCCGCCCGTGCTGCCGGAAGGCATCGACGCATCTCTGGTGCCAGCCTTCCGCGCGCAATGCGCCGAGATCGCCAAGCAGCGCGACGAGCAGCTGCGACAGATCTACGCCAACGTCTCGCTGCCCGGCAGCATCAACCTCGCGCTCAGCACGCCGATCGGCACGATCCTCATCGCCGTGCTGGCCGCCTCGGTCATCGGCGTCGAGTACGGCTGGGGCACGATGCGCACCACCCTCACGCGCGGCACCGGTCGCATGCAGTACCTCACCGGCAAGCTCGCGGTGCTGCTGCTCGCGGCGCTCGGTGCGCTCCTCGTCACTGCAATCGGTGCGGCAATCAGCAGCGCGATCGCGCAGAGCTTCATCATCTCCGCGCCGCCGGGCTTCGCTGCAGCCAGTTGGTCATCGCTCTTTGAGACCATCGGGCGCGCCTGGTTCGCCCTCGTGCCGATGATCGCGTTGCTCGTCATGCTCACGGTGCTGACCGCATCGAGTGCCACGAGCATGGCCATTGGCATCGGCTACACCATCGCCGAGCCGATCGTGCTCGCGCTGCTGGGACGGCTCTCCGATCGCCTCAGCGGCGTCTCCGACTACCTGCTCGCCGCGAATATCAGCGGCTGGAGTGCCGGTGCCAACCCGAGCGCGTCGGTCAGCGCGCTGCACCACTTCGTCGTGCTCGCGATCTACACGACGCTCTTCACCGTGACCGCGTTCTGGCTAATCCGCTCGCGCGACGTCGCCAAAGCCACCGGCACGTAGCATCCGAGGTCGCCTCAACACACGAGCTACACGCAGCCTTCGAGTCCTCACAATGCCACGCTCCGAAGCGTGAGCAGTGCGAAGCACGCTCACGGCGGAGTCGTGGCCCAACGCCCCAAGTCCACAACGAACGCTCCGAAGGGAGCGCGAGGGCTTCGCCCTCGCGCTCCCTTCGGAGCGTTT
>JBAXNX010000287.1:0-2119 GCA_037133575.1 Chloroflexota bacterium | reverse complement strand
CGCTGAACCAGATCCAGGCGATCCGCCAGTTCTACACATTCAATGATGTCGATGTCGCCCGCTACACCTTCAACGGCAAGACGCAGCAGGTGATGTCGTCCGCACGCGAGCTCGACATCACGCGCGCGCAGGGGACGAACTGGACACGCGAGCGCCTCCAGCTGACGCACGGCTACGGCGCGGTCGTGACGCCGGTGAACGAGGTGGTCGCCGAGGGCCTGCCGAAGCTGCTTACCTACGACATCCCCCCGAAGAGCGATGTCCTGCCGATCACGGAGGCCGGCTCGCGCATCTACTTCGGTGAGAAGACCGACCAGTACGTGATCGTCCACTCCAGCGAACCCGAGTTCGACTACCCGCTCGGCACCGGCAACGCGTCCACCTCGTACGCGGACGATCGAGGCATCCAGCTCAACTCGTTCGTCCGACGCGCATTGCTCGCGTGGGAGCTGGGCGACGCGAACCTGCTGATCTCGGGCCAGATCCACGGCGACTCGCGGCTGCTGATGAACCGCCAGATCCAGAAGCGCGTCGAGAAGGTCGCGCCGTTCCTGCAGCTGGACTCCGATCCCTATGCGGTCGTCATCGACGGTCGGCTGATCTGGATGCAGTCGGCATACACCACCTCGACGGCGTTCCCGTACTCGCAGCCGGGCGTGGTGCTGCCGGACGTGAACTACATCCGCAACAGCGTGCAGATCACGATCGACGCGCAGACCGGCGACATGCACTTCTACACCGTCGACGCAGAGGACCCGTTGCTCGCGACGTGGAGCCGCATCTTCCCCGGCCTGTTCCAGTCGAACGAGGCGATCCCGCCCACGGTGCGCGCGCACATGCGCTACCCGCTGGACCTGTTCAAGATCCAGTCACAGCTGTACCTGCGCTACCACATCACCGATCCGAGCGTGTTCTTCATCGGCGAGGATGTCTGGAACATCCCGACGGAGAAGAAGGACACCAAGGAAGAGCCGATCGAGCCGTACTACGTGACGATGGCGCTCCCGGAAGGCGGCGCGCAGGCCTCGGCACCGAAACCGGTGGAGTTCGTCCTGATCATGCCGTTCACGCCGCGCAGCCGGCAGAACACGGTCGCGTGGCTCGCCGGCCGGTCCGACGGCACGAACTTCGGGAAGCTACGCGCCTATCGCTTCCCCACGGAGGACCTCGTCTTCGGGCCCGCGCAGATCGAGGCACGCATCGACCAGAACCCCGGCATCTCGCAGCAGATCACGCTGTGGAACCAGTCGGGCTCGTCGGTCGTGCGCGGTAACCTGCTGATGATCCCGGTCGGCACGTCGTTCCTGTTCGTGGAGCCGATCTACCTGCAGGCGCAGGACTCGAGGCTGCCCGAGCTGGTGCGCGTGGTCGTCGCCAACGGCAACCAGATCGCGATGGAGCAGACGTTCCCCGCGGCACTGGATGTCGTGATGGGCAAGCGGCCATCCTCGCTGGCCGGGGGAGGGCAGGTGGACCCGGGGAAGCCCGCGACACCCGGTGCGACACCGACCCCGCAGCCCACACCGGCACCCGGCGCGGTACCGACGGGCTCGATCGAGGATCTGCTCCGGCAGGCGCAGCAGTCATCCAACGCGACGCAGCAGGAACTCGATCGCCTGCGCGCGATCCTCGATTCGATTCAGAAGCAGCTGCAATCGCAGCCGCAGGCGACGCCGTCGCGATAGACGGCCGGAGGGGGACCACCGTGGGCAACATTCCCGCGCGCGAAGCCGTCGTGCACATGAACACGGGCCGCCGTCAGCCGCTCACGCTCGTCCGCGGCCAGGGCACGCGCGTCTGGGACGACGAGGGCCGCTCCTACCTCGACTTCATCGCGGGCATCGCGGTAGTCTCGCTCGGCCACGCCAATCCCGGACTCGCCGAGGTAATCGCAAAGCAGGCCAGCACGCTGGTACAGGTGTCGAACCTCTTCTACACGGTGCCGCAGATCGAGTTGGCCGAGCTGCTCGTCGCGCACTCCGCGCTGGACCGCGTCTTCTTCTGCAACTCCGGCGCCGAAGCGAACGAGGGCGCGATCAAGCTCGCCCGTAAGTGGGGCATCCAGAACCGCGACGGTGCGTACGAGATCATCGCGGCGAACAACGGCCTCCACGGCCGC
>JBAXNX010000286.1:0-2121 GCA_037133575.1 Chloroflexota bacterium | reverse complement strand
TGATGGAGGTTTTGCAGACCTCTGCCTTACCACTTGGCTACGTGGCCCCGTAGATTCAAAAACGGGGTAGTTAACCGCTCCTGACTCTCCGAATGTACCCACCGATGTACCCACGGGGCGCTAACGGGCCTGTTCCGCGGTATTTCCGAAGGCTGCGTCCATTGCGTTCGCAGCGTCTCGCTTCAACTCATCGGTGAGGTGGGCGTAGGTATCCGCTGTGATGCGAATACCGCTGTGACCGAGAATATCCGAAATGGTGGATAGCGGCACGCCCTGGGCGAGCATGAGACTGGCCGCACCGTGTCGAAGGTCGTGGAAGCGCATCCGGGGCAGCGCCCTAAAGTCGTGGTCTGCGGCCCCTGCGTGGTCTGATTCGCGTGCGCCGCAGAGGCGGCAGACTGAGGCAAGGATCCGCTGGAACCGCCGCGTGACGTGCGGCCCGTCGAGCGCTTGGCCTCGCGCGCCCGTGAACACCAGTCCGACGTCGTTCCAGCCCTCGCCGGCCTGAAGGCGCTCCTCTAATTGCCGCGTGCGATGGCCGCGGAGGGCGAGCACCGCGAATGATGGAAGGGGGATGGTGCGCCTGCTTTTCGCCGTTTTCGGTGGAACCGAGACCAACTCTCCGTCAACGCGTTGGATGGTCTGGTTCACGCGCAAAGTGCGCGCGTCGAGGTCGAGGTCGTCCCAGCGTAGCCCCAATGCCTCAGCCTGCCGGAGTCCAACCGCCAGGGCGACCGTCACCACAGCCTCTAGCCGGTCACTGTGGACAGCGTGCACGATCCGCAGAGCAGAGTCCCGGTCGAGTGCGGGGATCTCCTGCCGTTCCGTCCGTGGTCCGGCCGTGAGCGCGGCGACGTTACGTGTCACGAGCCCCCACCGGATCCCCTGTTGGAGCGCCGCGCGGAGTACGGCTCGCATCTGCTGGATAGAGCGTGGTTTCAGTCCCGCCTCCGCCTTCTCCTGCATCATCCGCTCGATGTGCTGAGGCGAGAGTGTCGTGAGGCGGTGCCGACCGAGGGCCGGGGCGAGGTGCACGCGGATCGCGCTTTCGTCACGGCGATAGGTCGTTGCCCGAACAGTTGGCTTGTGTGCGTCTTGGAGCCAGCTGTCGAGAAACTGCGCAACAGTGGGCTCGCGTCCCGCGTTGATACGCATGCCCGCGTCATGCGCTTCGCGTACGTGCTGCAACTTCTCGCGGGCCTCGCGCTGCGTTGCTGCGTAGACCGAGCGGCGGATGCGCTTCCCCTCGGAGTCGTAGCCGAGGCTCAGCCGCCCGACCCAGAGGCCGCGCGCCTCGTCTAAGTGAAGACTGCCGTCACCGGACGCACGTCGTGTCATCGTACTTTCTCCCGATTCCGCGCTTTCTTGGCGTTGTTGTGATCGTTCTTGCACTTTTCAGTGCAGAATTTCTTCGTCGATCGGTCGCGCTGCCGTCCATCGGAATAGCTGTCGAGGTGAAGGTAAAAGGGGGCGCTGCAGTGATTGCAGTCACGCCACTCGCGAACGCCACTGACTTCCAGAGCGAACTGGTGCCACATCTGACACCACAGGCCGTCGACGGCATAGCCGAATGATGTCGGCGACGTGAATTCAACCCGCCACCCTCCCCCCTCGTTGGTGGAATCCTCGATCTCGCTGATGACAGCTTCGAGTGCAACTTCACGGAACCGTCTCGCTGCGAGAAGTCCCCGCGCTTTCCTTTGATCGAAGTCGAACGAAGGCCGGAACGATTTGGCAGTGGTTTTAGGCTGCGCCGGATCCTGCCAGTAGATGACATCGATGTCCGCCGTGAGCCGCTGACTCCAGAAGAACGCCCTCAGGCCATGGCCCACCGGTCGCTTCGCGCGGGTCCAAAGGTCAATGACCCTAGCCGCGTACTTCGCTCGCGACTTCCAGCCGGCGAGACTCTCGTCCGGGATCTTGAAACCTCCCTCAGGTAGGGAGACCGGATGCTCGGTCCCGAGCGATCCGTACTCATTTGCGAATCCCAAGAAGCCCGCTTCTGTTTGGGGAAGTGCCGCAAACCGCCTCAGTAGCGCCTCGTTGGCGCCGATCACGTTGACCGGTTCGCCGGTGTACGGCGCGTCCGCCACGAGCACGCGTTCTGTGCGTGACCCGACC
>JBAXNX010000285.1:0-2130 GCA_037133575.1 Chloroflexota bacterium | reverse complement strand
ACGCGGCCGACCATGCCGAGGCGCTCGTCGAAGCGCTCGGCCTGCACGATGCCACCGTCGACGCCACAGAGGCCGACTGCACGGCCGCCTCGCGCGCCGATGTCGGCGACGAGCTGCGTGTTGATCACACCTCGGAGCACCGCGACGACGACATTCATTGCCTCGGATGAGGTGGAGCGCAGGCCATCGACGAACTCGGATGTGATCTCCATCTTGTCGAGCCAGCTCGTGATCATCGCGCCACCACCGTGCACGACGATCACCTGCTGGCCGGCACGCTGCAGCGCGACCACGTCATCGAGCGTGGTGTCCTCGGCACCGAGGGTGGAGCCGCCGATCTTGACGACGATCGGGCCGTTCGCGGTGGCCGTGGTCAGGGAGGTCATGTCGTGTACTCCGCATTGATCTTGATGTACTGCTCGGTGAGGTCGCTGCCCCAGGCGGTCGCGCTGTGCGCGCCCAGTCCGAGGTCGACTCGAATCAGCACTTCTGGCAGGTCCATCGCCTGCGAGAGCGTCGCGTAGGGGACGTCGGTCGGCGCGCCGTGGTCGAATGCGCAGTGCTCGCCGATCCACACGCTGGTCTTGGCCGGCTCGATGTGCGCGCCGGAGCGGCCCACGGCCATCAGCACACGCCCGAGGTTGGCGTCGCGTCCGTAGACCATCGTCTTCACGAGCGGCGAGGCGGTGACCGTGCGGGCGGCGATGCGCGCGTCCTCGTAGGACTCGGCGCCGTCGACGGTGACGGTGATCATCGCGTGCGCACCTTCGCCGTCAGCGGCGAGGTCACGCGCGAGCATGATCGCGACAGCCTCGATCGCCTCGCGCAGGGCGGGGGCGGCTGGGTGGCCGTCGGTGATGGTGTCGCCACCGGCGGCGCCGTTGGCGAGCAGCAACATCGTGTCGCTGGTGGAGGTGTCCATGTCGACATCGACCATGTTGATGGAGCGATCGCCGACCTCGCGCACCGTCTGCTGGAGCCAGGCGGGGTCGCAGGGGGCATCAGTTGTCATAAAACAGAATACGGTCGCCATGTTCGGGTGGACCATGCCGGAGCCCTTGGCGGTGCCGCCGACCGTGTAGGTCTGTGCGCCAACCGTCACCTGCGCCGCGTGGTGCTTCGCGACGGTGTCGGTGGTCATGATCGCCCGCGTGAAGTGCATACCGGTCTCAGCCGTCGGCTGTACCGAGCGGATGGCAGGCTCGAGCTTGTCCATGGGGAGCACACGGCCGATCACGCCGGTCGAGGCGACCAGCACCTCGTCGGCGGGGATGCCGAGCGACTCCGCAGCGATCTCGGCCATGCGCAGCGCGTCTCGCGCGCCCTGCTCGCCCGTGGCGACGTTCGCATTACCCGAGTTCGCCACGATCGCTCGCGCGTGCCCGGAGGCGACCCGCACTCGGTCGAGCTTTACCGGCTCGCCGGGGAAGGCGTTGGTCGTGAAAATGCCGCCGACGGCGCAGGGGAAGTCCGAGACGAGGATGCCGACATCGAAGCGCGGTTCCTCGCCGTAGGTACGGATGCCGGCATAGACCCCACCAGCGCAGAATCCGCGCGGCGTCGCGATGCCACCACCCTCGATCCACTGGAGGTCGACCACACCCGTACCTTCCTGCCTGCTGAAGGGCGAGTATAGCCGTGGGGCCGCGAGGATGCCTCTGGCGGCGAAGGGTGCTCGATGGACGCTCGATTCCTCATTCGGGAGGCCCAACCAGCCGATCTCGAGGCGATCAACGCCATCTACAACCGCGAAGTGCTCGAGGGTGTCGCGACCTGGGACGAGCAGCCTTGGAGCGCCGAGGCTCGCGCGGCCTGGTTCGCGGAGCGAACTCGGGGCGGTGATGCGGTGCTGGTTGCCGAGCGCGCGGGCTCGGTGATGGGGTTCGGCTACCTCTCGCCGTATCGAGCGCGCACCGGCTGGCGCTTCACGCACGAGGACACGCTGTACATCGCGCCCGAGGCGCAACGCAGCGGGGCGGGCACGGCGATGCTCGACGCATTGATCCGGGCGGCGCGCGCTCGCGAACTGCATGCCCTCGTTGCGGTGATCGAGGCGGGGAATGTGGGCAGCATCGCGCTGCACCAGCGCTTCGGTTTCACGGTCGTGGGGACGAAGCGCGAGGTCGGGTT
>JBAXNX010000284.1:0-2139 GCA_037133575.1 Chloroflexota bacterium | reverse complement strand
ATGAACATGTCGGTCGCCGAGCACATCGAGTACTCGTTTCACGGGACTGCGCCGAACGCCTGACCTGTCGGGTTGCTGACTGCTTAATCTCGTTCTTCAGGGAGGGCCCGCCGTACTGGTGGGCCCTCCCTGTGTTCATGGCACTGCTTACCCTCACTCGATCGCGCGGTTTCCCTCATCGTCCGCCTGCTCCGTCTCTATCTCCGCAATGAAGGCTTCGATGTGGTCGCCGCTGCCGACGGCAAGCAGGCGCTCGAACGCTTTGCCAGCGAGTCGCCTGACCTCGTGCTGCTCGACCTGATGATGCCGCAGATGTCAGGCTTCGATGTCTGCACCGAGATTCGCAAGCGCAGCGATGTGCCGGTGATCATGCTCACCGCCCGCTCCGACGATGTCGACAAGATCGTCGGCCTCGAGATGGGCGCTGATGATTACGTCACCAAGCCATTCAACCCGCGCGAGGTGGTCGCGCGCGTCAAGGCAGCGCTGCGTCGCCGCTCGTGGGACCGCGAGTCGTCCGAGGACCCCGAGGAAGAGCCCGTCCCAGTAACGGTCGGCAACGTGACGCTGGAGCCCGCGAGCCGTGACGTCACGGTCGCCGGCACGCGCGTGCGACTGCGCCAGCGTGAGTTCGACCTGCTCGAGGCGTTCCTGCGCCACCCCAATATCGTGCTCGACCGCGAGCGTCTGCTCCGCCTCGTGTGGGGCCAGGAGTACGAGGGCGACACGCGCACGATCGATGTGCACGTCGCCTGGCTGCGCGACAAGCTCCGTGAGTCAGACGCGAAGATCGAGACGGTTTGGGGTGTCGGCTACAAGCTCGTCCCCGCAGGCGAGGCGTAGGCAGCACCCAGCGCATGAACAGCCTTCGAGCCAAGCTCCTCGTCAGCTTCATTGCGGTGATCTCGCTCAGTCTGATCGCGGCGGGCTTCGTCACCGTCTGGCTGCTGCGTGACCAGCAGGCCGTCAATGCCGAGGCGCGCATCGGCCGCCTCGTCGAGCCGCTGTCGCAGCGATTGCTGCAGCTCCAAATGATCGGTGCGCCACCGGAGCGCATCACCGAGGAGATGGGCTCGTACGCGCGCTTTTTTGATGTCCGAATCCTCCTCGTCAACGCTGACCACCACGTCACCCTCGACACCAACCTCCGCAGCCCCAGCGTCGGCCAGCAAATCGCCGAGCCTGAGCGCGTCGCCCTCGCCGGGCCAGCCGAGTCGTTCCGCTCCACTCGCACCAAGGTGAATGGGGACGACCTGATCTTGTTCGCGCCGGCCTCCCGGCAAACGGGCGTGCCCTCGGGCTGGCCGTTTCGCGTGCAGGACGTGAGCGTGATCGTGGCGGTGCCTGCCGGCGACGTCACCGCGGCATGGGCGAAGCTCTTGCCGCGCATGACCATCGCCGGTGGCGCTGCGCTCCTCGCAAGCATCGTCGTTGCCGGCCTGTTCGCCCGTCGCATCACGAAGCCGATGCTGCAGATGACCACCGCGTCGCGCGCGATGGCACAGGGCGACTTCAGCAACCGCATCGACGTGCACGGCACCGACGAGGTGGCCGTACTCGGTGGCGCGTTCAACGAGATGGCTGACCAGGTCGACCGCAGCCGCCGCTCCATGCGTCAGCTCATCGCCGACGTCTCGCATGACCTCAAGACGCCGCTGACCTCGATCCAGGGCTACTCACAGGCGCTGCTCGACGGCGTGCTCGAGGACGAGGCGGAGCGTCACTCGGCCGCCGAGGTCGTACATCAGGAAGCCGAGCGCATGCGCGCACTGGTCGAAGACCTGCTCTACCTCTCGCAGATCGAGGCAGGCCAACTCCCGCTTACCCTCGAAGCACTCGACATCGATGCAGCAGTCGCCGCCACTGGGCAGCGCTTCCGACTGCAAGCCGAGGCTGCAGACGTCTCGATCCGCGTCGCGACCGATGGCCAGCCGGTGCGTGCCGATGAGCGACGCATCGAGCAAATCCTCGCGAACCTCGTGGACAACGCCATCCGCTTCGCACCCGCTGGCACCGAGGTGCTGCTGCGCACGGCGCGCATCCCCGGCTTCGTGCTCCTCGAGGTCCACAACGGTGGGGAGCCGATTCCGCCCGATGATTTGCCGCACCTCTTCGATCGCTTCTACCAGGTCGACCGCG
>JBAXNX010000283.1:0-2140 GCA_037133575.1 Chloroflexota bacterium | reverse complement strand
GAGCCGAGCAGCTTGTTGGTGGTCTTCACGGTGCCGGCGACGGGCAGGTCAGCGCTCGGGATGCCGACGATCTGCGCGAACACCGGGTTCCGCATCGCCTCGAGCGCGAGCTTCACCTGATCCGAGGCCGCGCCAATCGAGGCGGGCGAGATGCCGCTCGCGTCGGCGTACTTGGTCTTGGTCATACCGAGCGATGCGGCCTTCGCGTTCATCTTGGCGACGAACGCATCCATTGAGCCGGCGTCCCAACGCGCGAGTAGGTCGGCGAGGTTGTTGCCGGATGGGATGAGCAGCCCCTGTAGCAGTTGGAGCTCGGTGATCTGCTCGCCTTCGGCGACGGAGACGACGGATTGGTCCTCGCCAGCCTCGCGCAGGTACTCGGCAACATCGGCGTGGCTGATGGTGATGGTGGGGCCGGGCTCGCCGACCTTCAGTGGGTGGCTGTCGAGGATGACGACGGCGGTCATGACCTTGGTGACGCTGGCGAGGGGGAGCGCCTGGTTGTCGTTGGCGACGCCGATGATGCCGCCTTCAGCGAGGCCAAGCGCTGCTGCACCTGCGGTGGGCCAGGGCGGCATGGCGCCCTCGGAGGCGGCGATGGTGGGCGGCATGGGCTCGGCGGAGAGGGCCGGGAGTGGGCGGCAGGTTTGGGCGACGACGATGGCGAGGAGGAGGGCCACGGCGGCGAGGGCCGCGGGGAGACCGAGGCCTCGGCGGGGGCGCTGCGATGACCGTCCGTAGCTGCTCCGCACGTCGCCCTCCTGGCGCTTCCCGGTGAGCGCCGATCCTACCGTGTGTTCCCAGTACGGTCGGCAGCGCTGGCGGGGCGAGGCTAGGATGAGGGTGTGACCGCCTACCGCTACCGGGCATGGGATGGTTCGCAGCACGTCGAGGTGTTTTCTGCCTCGGACGTGATGGATGCGTTGGCGCGCGATGTGCTCGATGGCGGGGACATGCGACGCGCCGTGCGGCGCATGACGGAGCAGGGCGCGGAGATGGCGGGCAACCGCCGCGTGCCGGGTCTGCGCGAGATGATGGACCGCGTGCACGAACGGCGCGACGCACAGCTCGAGCGATACCACCTGGATGACGTGTTTGGTGAGCTGCTGCGGCGCCTCGACGAGGTGATCGCGCGCGAGCGTGCGACGGTCGAGCGACGGATCGCCGAGTCGGCGCCGAGCGACGCGGCGTTGGGCGAAGACACGGAGCGCGCTCGACGTACGCTGCACGGGATCGCCGAGCAACGGCTCTCGCAGCTGCAGTCGCTGCCGCCGGAGCCGGGTGGGCGCGTCGGTGCGCTGCGTGACTACGACTTCCTCGACCCCGGTGCACGCGCGGACTTCGATGAGCTGCTCGACGTGCTGCAGAAGCAAATGCTGCAGCAGTACTTCGAGGGGATGCGCAAGCAGGTCTCGGAGCTGACGCCGGACGACTTGCGTGCGACGCAACAGATGACGCATGACCTGAACGAGATGCTCAAGCGGAAGCTCGCGGGACTCGATCCGGAGTTCGACGACTTCATGGCGAAGTGGGCTGCGTCGTTCCCGGACGACATCGAGACACTTGACCAACTGCTCGACCATTTGCAGGGGCGCGTGTCGGAGATGCAGTCGCTGCTGCGCTCGATGTCGGGTGATCAGCGCGAGCAGCTCGACGACCTGATGCAGGCGTTGTTGCAGGACCACCGCCTGCAGTGGGACCTCGCCGAGATGGCCGCGCTGATGCAACAGCTGCGGCCGTTCACATCAGGCTCGGACTTCCCATTCATGGGCGACGAGTCGCTGTCACTGCAGGATGCGCTGCGCGTGATGCGCGAGCTGAACGACATCGAGGCACTCGAGCGACGGCTACGCTACGCCCAGCGCACGAACGATGTCACGAGCCTCGACCTCGCGGAGATCGAGCGGCTGCTTGGCGAGGAAGCGCGCTGGATGGCCGAGCGCATGCAGGAGGTCGCGCGCGTCCTTGAAGACGCCGGGCTGATCCGCCGTCAGGGCAACGAGCTGCTGCTCACACCTCGAGCGATGCGTCGCGTCGGCGAGCACGCGCTGAAAGAGATCTTTGGCAACGTCGATGCGGCGCCGGCTGGTGACCACACGCTGACGAGGCGCGGCACAGGCCTCGAGCCTGCCGACGACAC
>JBAXNX010000282.1:0-2152 GCA_037133575.1 Chloroflexota bacterium | reverse complement strand
ACGCTGAAGAACACCTTGCCGGCCATTAGCCCTGCGCTCCCTTCCGAAGGATCTCGGTGACGTAGGCAACGAGGTGGCTGAGGGTCTGCTGGCCGCCCTCGACCGCGTGGTACTTCTCGACCGCCTCGTCGCGCAGCTCCCTGGTGGGGAAGAGCGTGCGCATCTCGACGCGGGTGGCCGCGCCGTCGGGTGTGAAGGTGATGCTCGACTCGAAGGCGTTGGGGTCATCGCGGGACTCACCGTGGAGCATCGCGATGCGTTCCGGCGAGGCGATCTCGGTCCAGGAGATCCACTCCTGGTAGTCCGTCCCGTCCGGTCCGTGCAGCACGAAGTCCCACACCCCGCCGACGCGGAACTCGAACGCGCGCGTGGTGGTGGTGAACCCTTCCGGTCCCCACCACTGCGAGAGGTGCCGCACCTCGGTGAACGCCTCGAACACCAACTCGCGGGGGGCGTCGATGACGCGTGAGATCACGATCTCGCGGTCGGCGGTCGCTGTCGTCATCGGTCGCTCCTCTGCGTTGCCTGCTTGAGGTCCTGCACGTACTCGTCGAGCCGGTCAAAGCTCTCGTTCCAGAACTGCTCGAACCCGCCAGTCCACTCGTGGAGCGGTCGCAGCCCGCGGGCGTCGAGGCCGTACAGGCGCTGCTTCCCTGCCTTGCGGTCGCGCACCAGCCCGACCTCCCGGAGCACCCGCAGGTGCTTGGACGCCCCCGGCTGGGTGATCCCCAACTCCTGGGCCAGCTCGGTCACCGGCCGCTCACCCGACCGCAGGAGCACGAGGATCTCCCGACGCTGCGGCTCGGCGATCGCGTTGAAGACGTCCGAGGTGGTCGCTGCTCGTGCCATGGGCCAATCGTATGCCGATATCAGCATGCGTCAAGGCAAGGATCCGACGGGGACGACGATGCGGGCCGCAAGACGTGCCGCGTGATCTACGATTGATCTGCTCTGCGGGGCTTGCGAACCGGTAGGACATCTGTTCTACTATCGCGGCTCCCCGCCCGCGGAGGTTGTCGTGGTCGCCAGTTCACATGTCATTACGCACCCCGTGGCGCTGTCCGAGAACGCTCGCACGGTGCTCGAGCGGCGGTATTTGCTGCGCGATGCCTCGGGTGCCGTCACTGAGACGCCCGAGCAGCTGTTCGCCCGCGTGGCCGAGGCGATTGCGCTGGTCGAGCCTGACGAGTCGGCTCGAAGCACCTGGGCGCAGCGGTTTTATGATGCGATGGCGAGCCTGCGCTTCCTGCCGAACTCGCCCACGCTGATGAACGCCGGCACCGGTCGCGGCACACTCGCCGCCTGCTTCGTGCTGCCGGTGGATGACACACTCGAATCGATTATGTCGACTGCGCAGGCGGCGGCGATGGTGCAGAAGTACGGCGGCGGCACCGGCTTCTCCTTCTCGCGACTGCGTGGTGTCGGCGAGGCGATCGCAACGACGCATGGCGCGGCGTGTGGGCCGGTCTCCGTGCTGCAGCACTACGACGATGTGTCTCGCCTCGTGACACAGGGCGGCAAGCGCGACGGCGCGAACATGGGCGTGCTACGCGTGGACCATCCCGATGTACGCGCGTTCATCCACGCGAAGGACGACGGGATCACAGCACAACGCTTCAACATCTCGATCGCTGTCACTGACGAGTTCATGCAGGCGGCCGCCGACGGGCGCGCGTTCACGTTGCGCGACCCACGCGATGGCACACCTCGTGGCACGGTGGACGCGGCGGCGCTGCTCGACGAGATCGCGCGCTCCGCATGGCTGACCGGCGATCCGGGACTGCTGTTCCTCGACACCATTAACAGCTCGAACCCCACGCCCGCACTCGGGCCGATCGAGTCGACGAATCCGTGTGGCGAGGTGCCGTTGCTGCCGTGGGAGGCCTGTACGCTCGGGTCGATCAACGTGGCGCGGTTCTGGAACGCGGCGGCGGGCGACCTCAATTGGGACGCACTGCGCGAGACGGTCACGCTCGGCATTCGCTTCCTCGACGATGTGGTCGAGGCAAACACGTTCCCGCTGCAGGAGATCGCCGATGCGGTCCGTGGCAACCGCAAGGTCGGCCTCGGGATGATGGGCTGGGCGGACCTGCTGATCGCCGCCGGGCTCGCATATGACTCGGAGGCCGCGCTCGCACTCGCGGGCCGGCTC
>JBAXNX010000281.1:0-2171 GCA_037133575.1 Chloroflexota bacterium | reverse complement strand
CGGCGAGGCGGGCGTTCTGGCCCTCCTTGCCGATCGCGAGGCTGAGCTGCTTGTCGGGCACCGCGATGAAGGCGGTGTTGCTCTCCTCGTCGATGCGGATCGAGACGACCTCGGCCGGGCTGAGCGCGTTCACAACGAAGCGCGTGGGGTTCGGATCCCAGCGGATCAGGTCGATGCGCTCGCCACCGAGCTCGTTGACGATGTTCTGGATGCGCGCGCCGCGCATGCCGACGCACGCGCCGATCGCGTCGATGCCGTGCTGGCGCGAGATGACGGCGACCTTCGAGCGGTAGCCGGGCTCACGAGCGATGCCGACGATCTCGACGACGCCACGAGCGATCTCGGGTACCTCGAGTTCGAAGATGCGCCGCAGCAGATCCGGGTGTGAGCGCGAGACGACGACTTGCGGGCCCTTCGAGGCGCGGTAGACCTCTTTGACGTACACGCGGATGCGCTGGCCGACGCGGTAGTGCTCTGGGCGCACCTGCTCGGACGCTGGAAGGACAGCCTCGGAGCGACCGAGGTCGATGATGATCTGGCGGCGACCGGGCTCGACTCGCAGCACGGTGCCGGAGACCAGCTCGCCTTCCTTGCTCGTGAACTCGTCGAAGACGACCTCACGCTCGGCCTCACGGAGACGCTGCAACACGACCTGCTTGGCGGTCTGTGCGGCGATGCGGCCGGCCTGCGCGGACTCCTCGACGGCCTCGAACACGTGGTCGCCGATCTTGGCGTTGGGATAGCCCAGCAGCGCGGCGCGCTCCGGCGAGACCTGGATCTCGTCGTCCTCGATGTCAGCGTCGGCCATCACGAGGTAGCGGCGGCGAGCGGTGATCTCGCCGTCCCCGACGTCGATGGTCACCTCAATGTCGGCGTACTGGAGATCGTCCTTCTTGAAGGCGGAGGCCATGGCGGCCTCGACGGCTTCGAAGACGGTCTTGGAGTCGAGGTTCTTCTCGGCTGAGAGCTGCGCGATGGCGATGACGAAGTCGCTCTTCATGTGGTCTGTCGGCCTCATATTCCGGGCGCCGCCGACTCGTCGGCCTCGCCCCCAATGCAGTCCATGCTGCTGCTGGAATTGCCAGTCGGTGTGAGACAAAAAACGTGGGCCGGACAGGCCCACGTCTCACGAATGAGTCGTCTGACGCGACTCAGGATAACACGACGCCCGAACAGGTCTCAAGGGTGTGGGGCAGGTAGTGAGATGTGGTCCCTCGGCGTACGCGTTACGGCTGGTATCGCGCCGATGACGCGGCAGTGACGGACGGCACCGTAGCGTGAGGAGATCGCAGTGGTCGGCGAGACGCCGGCGCCCACTCGACACCTCGAACTCCGTAAGGACGAACGCTCATGAACTTCTTCGCGCGTGATGCCTCCGTGGAATTCTCGGACCCGCCGTTCTATCGGTATCTCTTTGCCAACACGATGTCCGCCCCGATCTGGCTACTGGTGCGGCTCTATGTGGGCTGGCAGTTCCTCCACGCCGGGTACGAGAAGGCCATGGGCACGGGGTGGCTGAACAACAACGGGTCTGCCCTCGAATCGTTCTGGCAGCGCATCGTGCAGGTGCCGGCGACGGGCAAGCCCGCGATCACGTACGACTGGTACCGCGACTTCATCAACTTCATGCTGGAGCATCACTGGGCCTCGTGGTTTGCGAGCGTGATCGTGTACGGCGAGATCCTGATCGGCATCGCACTGATCCTTGGACTCCTGACCGGCATGGCCGCGTTCGGCGGCATCTTCATGAACTTCAACTTCATGCTCGCGGGTACTGCGAGCACGAATCCAGTCTTGTTCGTGCTCGGTGCGTTGCTGCTGCTCGCCTGGAAGGTGGCCGGGTACTACGGGCTCGACCACTGGTTGCTGCCGATGCTGGGCACGCCCTGGCAACCGCGCTTCTTCACCCAGCCGAAGCGCGAGGCGCCGAGCACCGATCGTCGACTGTTCTGATGGTCTGAGGTTGGTGGTTGGTCGCGCGCATGATGCGCGCCGGTACACTCGGCCCGAACGTAGGCAGGGAGTGACCGCATGACCAACGACGCTGACCGCTACACCCACGGCCACCACGCCTCCGTCGTGGCGCAGCACGCCCGCCGCATCGCCGAGCGCGATGCCGCGTACCTGCTGCCGAGGCTGCGCGCCGGGATGCGCCTGCTCGACGTGGGCTG
>JBAXNX010000280.1:0-2177 GCA_037133575.1 Chloroflexota bacterium | reverse complement strand
GCTCTGGAACACCTACTCGTTCTTCGTCACCTACGCGAACATCGCGAACTTCGATGCCAACAGCGTGCCGCCCACCGAGGCTCAGCGCACCGACCTCGACCGCTGGGTGCGCAGCGAGCTGCACCGCACCGTGCGGCGCGTCACCGATGCGCTCGAGGCATACGAGCCCGCTGACGCCGCTCGCCCCATCGGCGAGTTCGTCGAGCAGCTCTCCAACTGGTATGTGCGACGCAGTCGGCGTCGCTTCTGGAAGTCCGACGACTCCACCGACACACAGGCCGCGCTGCACACGCTCTACGAGTGCCTCACGACCGTCGCGAGGTTACTCGCGCCGTTCACGCCGTTCCTCGCGGAGTCGATGTACCGCAACCTCGTCGCCACCTCCGTCACCGGCGCACCGGATTCGGTGCACCTCGACATGTGGCCCGAGGTCGACGAGTCCGCGATCGACGAGCAGCTCAGCGCGGACGTCGCGCTCGTGCAGCGCATGGTCTCGCTCGGTCGCGCCGCGCGGCAGCAGGCCGATCTCCGCGTGCGCCAGCCGCTCGCCGAGGCCGTCCTCGTGCCGCGCAACGAGTCGGAGCGTGACGCGCTCACACGCCTCGCCGACCAGGTCGCCGACGAGCTCAACGTGAAGCTGGTCACGGTCGCCGCGACGGACGAGCGTCTGCGTTACTCGCTGCGCCCGAACCTGCCCGTCCTCGGCCCGCGCTTCGGCTCGGCGCTCGGCCCGCTGCGTCAGGCGATCGCCGGTGCCGATGCCGCCGAAACCGCCCGTCGCATGCGTGCCGGCGAGCCGCTGCAGATCGGTGACTACGAGCTCACCGCCGGCGACCTGCTCGTCGGCGTCGAGGCGAGCGAAGGCTGGTCAGCCGCAGAGGAAGCCGGCTACGTCGCGCTCGTCGACGCGACCATCACCGCCGACCTGGAGAGCGAAGGCCTCGCCCGCGAGCTCGTCCGTCGCCTCCAGGATCTGCGTCGCGAAGCCGACCTCGAGGTCACCGATCGCGTGCGCGTGGTCTGGCGAGGCGACACCATCATCGGCAAAGTCTTCGCCGACCACGGCCCCACCATCGCGGAGGAAGTGCTCGCGCTCTCCCTCGACGCCGGCGACGGCCCCGACGCCCCCGCCCCTGCCGGCATCTCCACCGAAGTCGACATCGAGGGCCACACCGTCACGCTCGTCCTGCAAAAGGCGTAGCAAGCCGTCTCGACCAACAAGAGGCCGGACGTTCAACGCGTCCGGCCTCTTCGTTCCTCGGTGGCCCGATGTACCTCTGGGCGAGAAGCGGCTGTGCCGCTACCAGATGTAGGGAACGAGTCGATACCGCACGCGCTGTCGGTACTCGACGTATCCCGGCAGATCCCGGAGCAGCACGCTCTCCTCGTTCGCGATCCGGAAATACAGCACCGGCATGAACAGTGGCACGAGTGCGACCGCGTACCACGAGCCCAGCGCCAGCGGCGTTCCCACGAGGAGGAACAGCGCTCCGAAATACATCGGATGTCGCACCCACGCGTACACCCCGCTGTCGATCACGCGTTGTCCCGGCTCGACGCGAATGTTCGCCGCCGCGTACGTGTTCACCTTCGACACGAGGTAGAACACATAGAACGAGAACACGATGCCCGTATCGCCGATCACCGAGACGCCTGTCGGAACCGGTGACCAGCCGAACCGCACGTCCAGTGGTGGCACCACGATCAGCGCGATGAAGACGGCAAACAGGGCGGCGATGATCACCTTCTGCGCCGGCTCACGCTCCGCGCCGATGCCCGCCTCGCTGCGCCGTCGCAGCAGCGCCGGATCGTGACGCGCGAGGTAGAACGTGTAGCCACCGGACGCCACGATCGCCACAGCGATGTACGTCCACCCCTGCCAGTAGTCGAGCGTGCCGCGCGGGATGAATAGCATCGCTGCCAGCGTGAGCGTCCCGAATACGGACGACCGAATCAGCTGGCGCGTCAGCGGGCTCATACCGTCAGTCTAGGAACGTCACCTAGCGAGCGAGGCAGCGCGTCGGCGCATACAAATCCTCGACCCACGCCGCATACCGCTGGGCGAGAGGCCACTGCGTGGCCCTAGTCGGTGACGAGCTTCTTGAGGAGCGCCTTCATCTTTGGCGAGCGATCGAGCTCGCGCTTCAGCGCCGACAGCTCACGCTCGTTGATGATCA
>JBAXNX010000279.1:0-2182 GCA_037133575.1 Chloroflexota bacterium | reverse complement strand
GCTCTGGAACACCTACTCGTTCTTCGTCACCTACGCGAACATCGCGAACTTCGATCCAAACACGGCAGTACCGGCGGAGGCGAGGACAGAGCTAGATCGTTGGATCCGATCTGAACTGGCACTAACCATCAATAAGGTGACTGATGCGTTGGAGGAGTACGAGCCGGCGGAGGCGGCGCGCCCGATCGAAGCTTTTGTCGATCAACTCTCGAATTGGTATGTGCGCCGTAGCCGTCGCCGATTCTGGAAAACCGATGATTCTGCCGATGCACTGGTCGCACTGCACACCCTTTACGAATGTCTCGCGACAGTCTCAAAACTCCTCGCGCCATTCATGCCGTTTGTGTCTGAGAAGATGTACTTGAATCTCGTCGCCGAGCGAATTCACGGCGCTCCTGAGTCGGTGCATTTGTCGGATTGGCCGACTCTCGACACGCCAGTATTCGCACCTCCGGCGTCGACTGGAGGGGCGTCCAAGGATGTAACTATTTTCGCCCCTCCTGCGGAGGCCACTGCCACAGCGTTAGTTCCGGACATCCAAATCTCCAACGACGTCGCACTTGTGCAGCGCATGGTTTCGCTCGGTCGCGCGGCGCGGCAACAGGCGAACATTCGCGTGCGCCAACCGCTGGCAGAGGCCGTCCTCGTTCCGCGTACCCCGCAGGAATGCGATGCGCTAATGCGTCTCGAAGATCAGGTGCGTGACGAACTCAATGTGAAGACTGTCACCGTCGTCATAACTGACGAGCGCCTCCGCTACTCGTTGCGGCCCAATCTTTCGGTTCTCGGCCCTCGCTTTGGTGCACAGCTTGGTGCTCTACGGCAAGCCATCGCTGGGGCAAACGCTGCTGAAGTAGCTAATCGAATGAGGCGCGGGGAACCCATCCGGATCGGGGACTACGACCTAACCGCTGCTGATTTGCTCGTTAGTGTCGAGTCTGTCGAGGGATGGGCAGTCGCCGAGGAAGCCGGCTACGTGGTTGTCATCGACACGCGTATCACTGCCGACCTCGAGAGCGAGGGCCTCGCCCGCGAGCTCGTGCGCCGCCTCCAGGACCTGCGCCGCGAAGCCGACCTCGAGGTCACCGATCGCGTGCGTGTGGTCTGGCGAGGTGACACCGTCATCGGCAAGGTCTTCGCCGACCACGGCCCCACCATCGCCGAGGAAGTGCTCGCGCTCTCCCTCGACGCCGGCGACGGCCCCGACGCTCCCGCTCCGGCAGGCACCTCCACCGAAGTCGACATCGAGGGCCACACCGTCACACTCGCGCTGCAAAAGGCGTAGCGATTGAGGTGATCGCGATCCGCTACGATAGGTGTGCACGGAGCACTGAATGACACGAGAGGAGGAGCCAGCGAATGGCCGAGAAGATCGACATCAGCAAGCCGACGGTTCCCCCGGACGACCCGTTTCGCAAGGCGACGCGGATCGTGGTGGAGATCGACCGCAAGGCCTTCGAGATATTGAAGGACAGATAGCCTTCCTCTGGCCCGATCTTGAGCAGGTCGGCGGCGTGCTCTATGAGCTCGCTGCCGGCCTCTTTGGTTCAGCCGAGAACCCGTTCCCGGCGTTCCGCATCGAGCGCCTCGAGCTGCTTGAGTCGGCGCTCGCGCTCCCACATCAGCCGTACTACGAGACGTTCTTCGACAAGCTAGCTGCGCTGGTACGGTCGATCGCAGCGAACCACTCACTTGTCGATGGCAACAAGCGGCTCGCAGTTGCTGTCCTTCACAGCACATTGCTGGTCAATGGTTTCATCTACGTCTGGGATCAGGAGGACGCTGCCGAGATTGCGTTGCGCTGTGCGCAGGGCGAAACCGATTTCCGTTGGCTCTCGGCGTTCATTGAGGCGTGGACAGGCCGTGGCGTGCCGCCGGTTCCGATCGAACGCACGGCGATCGTGGCGGCAATTGGAGCGCTGCGCGCCGCTGCGGAGGATGCGTTCGCCGATGACATCGATCAGACAACCCAGGCGATGATGCGCTTGCACGCACGTGGCGCACTGGACGCAGCAGTTATCGATCGTTTGTTGGCTGGCCGGCGGCTTATCGAGTCGGGTTCGTTCCTCGATGAGCCTCGATAGGCTGAGTTACTCCACCAGCTTCTTGAGCAGCGCCTTCATCTTGGGCGAGCGATCGAGCTCGCGCTTCAGCGCCGACAGCTCACGCTCGTTGATGATCA
>JBAXNX010000278.1:0-2197 GCA_037133575.1 Chloroflexota bacterium | reverse complement strand
GCTACATCCTCAACATGTACATCAATACGGGGCCGCGATGGGCGAGCCTGTGCCAGGCGCTCGGCCTCGAGGAGTTGACCACCGACCCGCGCTTTGCGACCTCGGACCTGCGCGTGAAGAACTCGGACGCGATCGTGGAGATCCTCTCGCGTCACTTCCTGACGAAGTCCTCGGACGAGTGGGAGGCGATCTTCAAGGCCGCTGGCCACACCAACAGCATCGTCAAGACCGTCGACGAGATGTTCGAGGATCCGCAGATCGTGGCGAACGACATGGTGACCAGTTTCGACCAGCCGAACGTCGGCGAAGTCACGATGTTCGGGCTGCCGTTCCGCATGTCGGGGACCGATGACGTCCCGTGGCTGCGTCGCCCCGTCCCGCGCCTCGGCGAGCACACCGACGAGGTGCTGCGCGAGCTGGGCTACACGGCCGACGAGATCAGCGCGCTGACCGGCGCAAGCCGCGTCGAACAGGAGTCGTCCTAGGTAGCGAGCCTACGCGTTCGACCCAGCGTTCATCGCCGCCCCGCGATTCACTAGCAGGACGTGCGGCGATCGCGGCGTGCTCGATGTACGGCGACCCAGTCCGCGTGGTGGTCGCGCACGGCGCCACTGCTCTGGATCAGCTCCCCGACGAAATCCAGCCGTTCGAGAACGTAGGCTCTCCGCTTCGGTCAGGTTGCGGCTCCGTGGTGATCTTCAGGTCGTCGCCAATCACCCGGGGGCTAGCGCAGATGGACAGCTGATGTTCCATATGTGGTGTTGCGGCCGATACTTAACAAGTCGCCGCAGTAGAGTCGCTGCAGGGCGACATAACTCGTGGTAGGATGGACTGCTAGCGAGGAGCGTGACATGACCGTGAAACTACCGAACGACCCACATCTGCAACGGATGCTCGCTGAGCATCGACGTCGCGTTGGGCGAGCGAAGGATGATCTTCTTGCGCCGGGCCCTCCCGACAGTGCGACGGAACCTTCCGAACCTACGCACGACGAGTAGGGGGGCTGCGTCTCCATAGCGGCGTAATCACTCATGACGGTGCATGGCGTTGGTTGTTGACCCGGCCCTAATAAGAGGAGCGAGATGGACACCCAGAACGAGTACGAGCGCGGCGCCATGGGGCCCAAGCACACTGCGGGCCAGCGGGCTGCCTTTGACGACATCGTGACGGCCTGGGCAGACGGGGCCGTCCCGCTCGCGGAAGCGGCCGCCGCTCTGCGCGCAAAGATTGCGAAGCTGCCCGCGAAAGCGGCAGCGCCGAGTCGCCGCGCGAAGTCCGTAGTGCCCGACGAGGAACCCGAGCCCGACGCGTAAGCGGATCGTGATGCAGCTCTCTGACGGCACTCAGTGGGCGGCAGCACTCGCTGATATCACCCCCGCGGGATCGGTTGCGGACCCCACGACAATCACCTCGACCCGATCGTCGTAGGCAACCTGAATTCGAGCACTCCGCGATCCATCGTGCTGCCGCCGGGCTCCGGCACGGTCAGCGACTGCGGGCAATCCATTCGGGCTCGCGCTCGTCGTGTTGTTTCTGATCGCGCCGTTCGTCGTCGGTATGCGGCACATCACGCGTCGATAGCTCAAGAACGGTGGCGATGACGGGGAGGGTGCCTACGCACCCTCCGCTTGGGAACAGACGGTATCCCGCCACGCGCGTCCGCACGCGCAGGATGGCGATTCGGGCCAGCCGCGATCTCTTCGGAAGTCAGCCCGCCGAAACGGCTCGTGCGAGCACGGTATGCAACGTGGCATCACCAACGGTCAAATAAATCTCGCCCTCGAAACGCGCCAGCGAGAACCGCATGCGTCGCTCCAATCGCGCGACGAGCTGCGAGAGCCACGCGCGGTCGAGCGCGAAGACTTCGAGCTTCTCGGCGCGATAGATCTTCGCGGCCGCGATCTTGGCCGCCCATCGCTCAGGATCCTTGTGCGTGTACACGGCAACGCGCGGAGCAGCCTTGCTCGCGCGATGCAAGCGGTCGGGCTCGGGCAATCCGATATCGATCCAGGCCTGCAGCGCGCCGGTGAGATCGCGAACGGCGATCGCAGGATCGCCGGGGTCCGCTAAACCCTTAGAGAAGGCGATGCCTTCGGCGTATTCGAAGCAATACGCGATCACACGAGTGAGCAGAGAGTCCGTCGTCTCGCTGGGATGCTGCGCGACGCGCAGGTTCAGCGTCTCGTACACCGCGCGA
>JBAXNX010000277.1:0-2213 GCA_037133575.1 Chloroflexota bacterium | reverse complement strand
CCGAGGGCATCGGTGCGGTGATCGCGAGCGCCGTGCTCGCGGGTGCCGGCCTATTCGTCGTCGGAGCCGCGATCACGCTGCTCACGGGCCGCAGTCCGGCATACGCCGGTCTCCGTCAGCTCGTGCTCGGGCTGGTCGTGGCGGCCATCACCTATGGCATCGGTGCACTGGTCGGCGGCATCACGGGCATCTAGCCGGGGCACGCAAGCCTCGCATCCCTCGCACTGTTGGTATCTGTTGGGCAGACCGTGCCCAAACAGCCACGTGCCCGCCTACGGGTGGGGCGAGGCCGGCACGTATACTCGCCGTACCAGGCGCCGCTTCGTTCGCGCGAGGATGCGTCGCTCCCAAGGCTGGCTCCGATTTCTCCCCCATCCGACTTCCCTCACGAAAGGCACCCACTGTGGCGCTTCGACCCTTCTCGTCCTTTCTCGGGATGTTCTCGCACGACATCGGCATCGACCTCGGTACCGCGAACACGCTGGTGACCGTGCGGGGGCGCGGCATCGTGATCGACGAGCCGTCGGTGGTCGCGATCGACAAGGTGTCCAAGCGCGTGCTGGCGATCGGCGACGAAGCGAAGCGGATGGTGGGGCGCACACCCTCGACGATCGTCGCGGTGCGGCCACTGAAGGACGGTGTGATCTCGGACTTCTCGGTGACGGAGCGGATGCTGCAGCACTTCATCCGCAGCGTGCATGAGCGCTTCGGCATCGGCATTCCGAAGCCGCGCGCGGTGATCGGCATTCCCTCCGGGGCCACCGAGGTGGAAAAGCGCGCCGTCCACGACGCAGCGCTCTCCGCCGGTGCGCGTGCCTGCTACCTGATCGAGGAGCCGATGGCCGCGGCGATCGGTGCGGGGCTGCCGGTGATGGACGCGGCGGGCTCGATGATCGTGGACATCGGCGGCGGTACGACCGAGGTCGCCGTGATCGCGCTCGGCGGCATCGTGGTGTCGACCTCGGTGCGCGCGGCCGGCGATGCGATGGACATGGCGATCATGAGCTACGCGCGGCAGGTGCATAACCTGCTGATCGGCGAGCGCACGGCCGAGTCTGTAAAGATCGAAGCGGGGTCGGCGTTCCCCATCGAGGACGAGCGCAGCATCGATCTCCGCGGCCGCGACCTCGCGACTGGGCTGCCGAAGGCCGTCGAGATCTCGACGGTCGAGCTGCGGGACGCGCTGTCACCCGTGACCAACGAGATCGTGCGCGCCGTGCGCGCGACCATCGAGACCACGCCGCCCGAGCTGGTCGCCGACCTGATGATGCACGGCATCGCGATGGCCGGCGGCGGATCGATGTTGCGCGGCCTCGACCGCCGGCTCGCCGCAGAGACGCGCTTCCCTGTGTACGTCTCGCACGAGCCGCTGCGCGCGGTCGTGCGCGGCTGTGGCGATGCACTCGAAGAGACTGAGACGTTGCAAAAGGTGCAGGCGGCGGTCGCGAACCGTCGCGCGCCTCGCTAGGCACGTCGGCCGCGCCGACTCGGCGCATTGCACACGCGCTCCCCTGCTCCCCGCTGAGGCTGCCGCATGGTCCGCACTCGGAATGCCGCGTGGCTGATGGTGCTCGTCGCGGGCGCACTCGTTGCGCTCGCGCTGTCGCCGCTGCATGCCGCGGGCGACCTGGAGGCACGCATGGCGGCGCTGATCGCCCCGGTGACGGGCGCGCTAGCTCGAGCGGTGCAGCCTGGCGCCGACGTGCTGCTGCACGCCGGGCAGGTCGAGCAGCTCACGAACGAGAACGCGGCACTCCGCGAGCAAGTCGCCCAGCTGGAGGCGGAGGCATCGACGCTGCGTGACCAGCAAGCATCGAGCGAGCAAGCCACGGCGCTGCAGGCAGCGGTCGGCGCGGGTGCGGGCTACCTCGCAGCGTCCGTGACCGTGCGCGATCCGGCGCCGGGGCGGCGTGGGATCGTGATCGATCGAGGCAGCCTCGATGGCGTCGTGATCGGACAAGCCGTGCTCGGGCCGGGGGCCACACTCGTGGGCGTCGTGGCCGAGACGCAGCCACACGCGGCGCGTGTGCGGCTCGTGGACGACGTACGTTCGGCTGTTGCAGTGGTGGTACAGCAGTCGCGCACACCGGGAGCGCTGGCCGGCGGCACGACTGGTGCGAGTGGGACGCCCGCGTTGCGGCTCGACTTCGTGCCGATCGGCTCGCAGGTACACACGAACGACCTCGTGGTGACGTCACCGCTCGGGGGCAAGC
>JBAXNX010000276.1:0-2232 GCA_037133575.1 Chloroflexota bacterium | reverse complement strand
TCATGCTGCGCAATCACGGACCGCGACGGAAGAACTACGCGGCGTTCATGGCGGGGAACGAGTTCACGCAGGCGCGGTGGGTGCGGCTGTGCACTCCCGCGGAGATCGAGGTGTTCGTGTCCACATTCCCAGCGAACGAGGTGACGTCATGAACAAGGCACCGCGTCGCATCGTCGTGCTGGACGACTCATGCTCGGGGAAGAGCACGCGGGCGGAGCAGCTCGCGCGGCGGCTCGCCGCGCCCTACGTGGAACTCGACGCTATTCACTGGCAGCCGCACTGGACCTCGTTGCCCGACGACGAGTTTCGCGCACGCCTCGACGCGATCGCGGCTGGTGAGCGGTGGGTCGTCGCGGGCAGCCACCGGCGGATCGCCGAGCCCGCGCTCTGGCCTCACGCCGACCTCATCGTGTGGCTCGACCTGCCACTGACGCTCATTCTCCCGCGCATGGTGCGGCGCACCTGGCGCCGCTGGCGTACGCACGAGCTGCTGTGGGGCACGAACTACGAGGATCCATGGCAGCACTTCCGACTTTGGGAGACGAAGAAGAACCTGTTCTCCTACACCGTGACCACGAGTCGTGCCCGACGTGCCGAGTTTGCCGCGTTGATGGACGCGACGCAGCGCGATGGACGACGGTTCGTGCGCCTGTGCTCACCTCGAGAGATCGAGGCGTTCGCCCGTGCATTCGAGGCGCCGGTCAAGGCCGGTTCAAACTGAGATGGGTCGCATCTGTGTGATCGGGCCGCCAGGGAGCGGAAAGACGCCGCTCGCTCGGGAACTGGCGAGGCGGCAGGGGATTCGCTACATCGACTTCGATGCGACGGTGCTGCTGCCGCACTGGGAGCGCGTACCTCGAGAGCAGCGGATGGCGTTATTCGAACCGCTGACGCGCGATGGCGACTGGGGCACGGACGGGCATCTGCGCAGCGGGCGCGAGTGGGAGCAGCTACTGCTGTCTCGTGCGGATACGGTGATCTGGCTCGACCTACCGCGCTGGCGAACGATGGCGTCGGTGGTATTCCGCACGCTACGGAACACGGTAACGCGACGGGCTGCGTTCGGTGAGAACGTGGAGAGCATTTCAATGCTGTGGTCGCCGGAGCACAGCATCGTCCTCGGCTGGACGATGTATCAGCCGCTGCGGAACGAATACACGCGGCTGTTCTCGGATCCGGCGAATCGCGAGAAGCGGCTGCTGCGGTTCACCTCGAGGCACTCGCTAGGACGGTGGCTCGAAACTGTCGGACGCTAGAGGCTCGGGCGGCCGTTCTCTTCGATCTCGCGGTCGCGTTCGATGCGACGCAGGGCTTCGCCGGAGCAGCCGAGGGCGCGCAGCTGGCGATCGAACATGTCGCGGGTGTGGATCGCCTCGAGCACCTGGTTGCGGGTGAAAGCGCCGGTCATGTCCTGCACCACAGAGTGGTAGCGCCGCCACTCGGCGTAGAGCGCCCAGCATTCGTCGGTGTGCTCGTGGCCTTCAGCGAATTGCGGATCGAGGGGGCGCTGCTGCGTCACCGGATGAGCTCGGGCTACTCGTCGATCTGCTGGATGCGGCGGACGTGGCGGCCGGCCTCGAACTCCGTGTCGAGGAAGATGTCGAGCAGCTCGGGGAGCAGTGCTTCATCGACGAGGCGCTGGCCGATCGACATGACGTTGGCATCGTTGTGCAGGCGAGCGAAGCGCGCGGACTCGGTGCTCCAGACGACAGCGGCGCGCACGCCGGTGATGCGGTTGGCGACCATCGCTTCGCCGTTGCCGGAGCCGCCGAAGATGATGGCGCGCTCGCAGTCACCGTTCGCGACGGCCTCGCAGGCCGGCCGGATAAACAGCGGATAGTCCACGGACTCGTCCGAGTTCGTGCCGAAGTCGACTACGTCGTGGCCGAGCGCACGCAGGCGCTCAGCGACGAGCTGCTTGTAGCGGTAGCCCGCGTGATCGGAGCCCAGGGCGATCCGCATCTCGATCCTTACGTTCGGTCTCTTACTTTGCTGCTCGGAGCAGCGCTGCGCCGACGACCTTGAGCTCGAGGATCGGCTTCACGCCCTCGAAGATCGGGAGCACGAGCGCGTCGACGACGTAGCGGGAGATCGGGTCTTCCTCGGAATAGCCCCATCCGCCGTGCAGCTGCTGCGCGGACTGCGTCACTGCAACCGCGACGTCGCAGGAGAGCAGCTTGGCCATGGGCGCCTCGTAGCCGCGGCTGTTGAAGTCTCGAGCCGCTGCATAGG
>JBAXNX010000275.1:0-2255 GCA_037133575.1 Chloroflexota bacterium | reverse complement strand
GAGCACGACGACACCCAGGTCCTCTACGCCTCGAAGGCCTTCCTCAACCGCCCCTTCGCCCGCTACATCGCGGAGCAGGGCCTCGGCTTCGATGCCGTCTCCGGCGGCGAGATCGCCGTCCTCCAGGCCGCCGGCGTCGACATGAGCACCGTCTACTTCCACGGCAACAACAAGGCCCCCGATGAGCTCGCGCTCGCGGTCCAGGCCGGCGTCGGCCGCATCGTCATCGACAACCTTGGCGAGGTCGCCCTCGTCGAAGCCGCCGCGGCGGCGCAGGAGAAGACTCAGGGCGTCATGATCCGAGTCAGCCCCGGCATCGACGGCCACACCCACGAGAAGACCAACACTGGCATCCTCGACTCCAAGTTCGGCCTGCCCATCGTCACCGGCGCCGCCGAGGCCGCCGTCGTCTCCATCGTCGCTGCCCCCCACCTCGACTTCCGAGGCCTGCACATGCACCTCGGCAGTCCGATCTTCGAGCTCGAGCCCTACGTCGCCGGCGTCGAGATCATGGCCGCCTTCATCGCCGACCTCCGCGACCGCCTCAACATCGAGGTCCCCGAGTTCTCGCCCGGCGGCGGCTTCGCTGTCGCCTACCTTGGCGAGCAGGAGCCGCCCGCGTGGCAGGCCTACGCCCAGGCCATCTGTGGCACCCTCAAGCGCGAGGCTGACACCCGCGGCTTCCCGCTTCCCCACGTCACCATCGAGCCCGGTCGCAGCATCGTGGGCCGCGCCGGCATCGCTATCTACACGGTGGGTGCGAGGAAAGAAGTCCCCGGCATCCGCACCTTCGTCTCCGTCGACGGCGGCATGGCCGACAACATCCGCCCGGCCATGTACGGGTCGAGGTATGAGGCCATCCCCGTGCAGCGCCCGAACGCCCCGGCCGAGGAGCTCGTCTCCGTCGCCGGCAAGTACTGCGAGTCCGGCGACATCCTCATCAAGGACATCAACCTTCCCCGCCTCCAGGCTGGCGAATTGCTCGCCATCCCCGCCGCCGGCGCCTACCAGCTGATGATGTCGTCCAACTACAACTACGCCCCGCGCCCGGCCGTACTCATGGTCGAGCGCGGCAACGCACGCCTCATCCGCCGCCGCGAAACCGCGGACGACCTGATGGCGCTGGACGTCGGCTAACCCCCATGGCAATCGAAGCAGCGAACGCAGCGTGGAACATGCACGGCCAGGCCGAGGCAGTCCGCGCGCTCAAGCACGCGCTCGACGGTGGACACCTCTCCCACGCCTACCTCTTCACCGGCCCCGCCGGCGTCGGCAAGGCCACGCTCGCGCGACGCCTCGCCCAGACCCTCGCCTGCGAGTCCGAAGACACCGAGGCGAAACCCTGCCTCGAGTGCCGCGCCTGCAAACAGATCGAATCCGGCAACTACCCCGACATCGAGCACATCGCCATCGGTGGTGTCTGCGACGAAGGCGGCCCCGCGCACCGCGACCACGCCTCCGACAACTCCACCCGCATCCGCATCTGCCAGGTACGCCGACTGGAGCGTGTCGCGAGCCTCGCGCCGTACCACGCCCCGCGCCGCATCTTCATCGTCGACACCGCCGACGACCTCCAGCGCGAGGCCGCGCATGCGCTGCTGAAGACCCTCGAGGAACCCCCCGAGTCCGTCCTCATCATCCTGCTCGCCACCGACATCGACGCGCTGCTCCCGACCGTGCGCTCGCGCTGCCAGGAGATCGCGCTCCACCCCATGCCTTACCCCGAGCTCACCGCCGCGCTGCGCGAGACCTTCGAGCTCGACGAGATCACCGCTGCACGCTTGGCACGAGATGCACACGGCCGCTACGGCCTCGCGCACCGCATGCACACCGACCCCACGGTCGCCATGCTGCGCGAGACCGCGCTCGCCGACTGCGAGCGCCTCGCTGCCGCTGGCCGCAACGAGCGCTTCGACTACGCCGCCACCGTCGCGAGCCGTTGGTCTCGCGAACGCGGCAGCGTCATCGAGACGCTCGACGCCTGGCGCTTCTGGTGGCGTGACCGCCTCCACGAAGCGGCCAATACCCCTGGCCCTACCCGCTGCTCCGCAGCGGACGCGGTGCGCGCGCTGCAGGCTTTGACCCGCGTGCGCGAGCACCTCATGGCAAACACGTACCCCCAGCTGGCGATGGAGGCGATGATGCTCGACCTCCCCACGCTCGCTGCTGCACACGGAGAGGAGGCCCGCGCCCCACTCATGGTCTAGGTGCGTGCACGTGCACAACGAGCTACACAGGCACCTGATCGCGAGCGG
>JBAXNX010000274.1:0-2265 GCA_037133575.1 Chloroflexota bacterium | reverse complement strand
GGAGTCGAGGTCGATATCTCGACCGCACGCATTGTTACCGCACGCGATCGGAACCCTCACAAGACATCCGGCACCACGTCCGTCGAAGGGAGCTCTTGCAATCGTTAGGGAGCCTGCGCCTGTGTCTGTACTGCTATTCGTCGTCACATCTGGTCGTCTCTTATTGTTTACGGTCAGCTAGCACATAGCTTGTGCTTCGGCCGCCTTCCGGACCACGCGTGAGAATGCCGTGTTCCAAGAGCTCAGTGATATCGCGAAGCGCAGTGTCGGGGGAGCATTTGGCGAGTGTCGCGTACTTTGAGGTCGTGAGTTTTCCTTCGAAACCGTCGAGTAGGCGATTAAGAATCAGTGTCTGCCGCGGGTTCAGAGGTATCCCTTGAACGCTCTCCCAGAAGCGAGCTTTACCGAGCACTGCTCCAAGAATCACTTGAGCCCCGTCGATGGCGCGGCCGAGGCAGCCCAAGAACCAGTCCATCCATGGAGTGACGTCCATCGTTCCTTTTTGCGTCTGCTCCAGAATGTCGTAGTAGGCGTTGCGCTCCTGCCGGATCTCCGCCGACATGCTGTAGAAGCGCTGCGAGCTGTTCTCTGAGCGCGCGAGCGCCATGTCTGCAATGGCACGAGCGATGCGTCCGTTGCCGTCATCGAATGGGTGGACAGTGACATACCAGAGATGGGCCAGCGCCGCCTTCAGCACCGGGTCGATCTCATTTCGCTCGTTGAACCAGTCGAGAAAGCCGGCCATCTCCCGTTCGACGTTCGACGCCGGCGGCGCTTCGAAATGGACGCGCTCTCTCCCGATGGCACCTGAGATGACCTGCATAGGCCCGTCACGATCGTCGCGCCAAGCCCCGACCGTAATCCTGGTCATGCCGCTGCGCCCAGTGGGGAACAGAGCCGCGTGCCAGGAGAAGAGTCGTTCTATGGTGAGTGGCTGTTCGTAGTTCCGTGTCGCGTCGAGCATCATCTCGACGACGCCTTCGACATGGCGATCGGCCGGTCTCAGCGCACCGATATCCATCCCCAGGCGCCGGGCAACCGAGGACCGGACTTGGTCTGCGTCGAGCGTTTCGCCTTCGATCTCGCTACTTTGGACGACATCGACGGTGAGGGTCTCGAGCATTGCCTGCTGCTGGACGGCGAATCCCAGGGCCTGCATGTGACCGATGAGGCGCCCTTGCCGGTGACGGACGTCGGCCAGTGATTCGGCCAGATGGGCGGTGTCCCAGCGCCACCCGGGCCAATCTTCAAGTTCGTGGATATACACCGCAACTCCTGCGGCGATTATACGGCTTAATCGCCGCAACTGATCCAACAATCACCGCACACTGTGCGGCGAATATGGGGCCCAATCACCGCACCCCTCGTTCAGCGGAGTCGCCGTTGATGATCGGCGCACTTACTCGTCAATCCCATCCGACGGGAGCCGCGATCAGGCGGATTGAAAGTTCGAATCTTCCTAAGCACCACTCAATCACACAGCCCAGTCTGCCTGGGCGGACGATGACTATGGCTGCTCGAACTTCTTCGGTGCGCAGGCCCGCCATGCAGCTGCCACACAGCGTGGTGAACGGGATTGGCATCCCCTCAATCAGCCTTTACGTCTCGCCGCGGGATCCTCATAGCGGTAGGCATGCGATCCACAGAACCGGAGGCCGCAAATAGCGCAGATGTGGTCCGGCGGGTAGCCATAGCTGCATCCCGACATCGAACAGACTGCTCCCACCATCTCGCACCTCGAAGGTCGATCCGATCCGAGACGCGCGTCACCTCTTGCGAATGACGTATGGCTTCTTGCCATTCAGGTGCAGAATCCTTCTTTCACAAGAAGGGGCAGTACATAGCTCATTACCTGCGGGGAGACTCGATGTTCAACGCGGAGGGTCGCCAACTGAATCCCGCACAAGGGGCGATCGACTGGCTCCCATCAGTACCGGACTCCGCGCTGAAATCTCCCGACGTATGGCCGCGAGAATCATCGGAGACACAACCACCGCCGAAGTCCAAACCGCACTACGAGACCATCCGTCAACGATCCGGAATATTCAAAGAGGCTTCCACTGACCGGCCGAGCTTCGGGCATCTCTCCCGCCCCTTGCCCCGTTAAGTTACAACGCGTCTTCGAGGCCCTCTGTGTAGTCTGCAGTCAACTCCGCCGGAGCAGCGGCCAGGGCCGCGTTCACGAATGCGACGTCCAACTCCGACAGACCCGTCTACCACCTGCGGATCAAGCTCCGCAGCGCAGTGGGCGTAGAGATCGAGACG
>JBAXNX010000273.1:0-2273 GCA_037133575.1 Chloroflexota bacterium | reverse complement strand
GGCGGCATTCGCTCGACGCAGGCGGGCGGCGACTCGCCGCGACCGGGGCCTCGCCCCGACCTCGCGCTGAAGTCCGTGGGGTCGAGGCAAGACCGCCTCTCGGTGGTCGTCGCCAATGCGGGGGGTGCCGACTTCGCGGGCACGATCGTGGTGAGCGTGAACGGTGGGCCACAGACGCGTGTCGATGTCGGCAAGCCGCTGCGACCGGGTGAGGCGCTGGATGTGGTGCTCAACACCGAGTACGTGCAGCGGCGCGCGAAGATCGTGGTGCTGGTGACGTCACCAGATGTGACCGAGTCGGGGTTGGAGAACAATCGCCTCGAGGTAGTAGTGGGGCCGGATCAGCCGATCAACCTCTCGATCGATGCAGCAGCGGTCGACGCGGCGACGGGACGGCTGAACGTCGACCTGCGGAACCGTGGGCCGATCCCGCTCGTGGGTACCGTGACGATTGGGGTGCGTGAGTCGCCGCCGGGGAACAAGCTGGTGGTGGTGAGCGAGGGGAACCTCGACGTGGGAGCCGGCGGCGTACAGCGGTTCCAGATCGCTTCGCCGACACCGATCGATATGACGCGGATGACGGTTACGATTGCGACGGATGCCATTACCGACAGCGACTCCTCGGACGACACGTTCCCTCGATGACGAACATCGATGAGCTGCGGACGCGACTGGCCGCCTCGAGGGCTGCGCTGCTGGAGGCTGTGCGCGGGCTGACCGAGCGCGACTTCGCGACGCCGCTCGGCGACGCAACCGTGGTCGAAGTGCTGGGCGCGCTCGCCCGTCAGGAGCGCGAGACGGTGCGGGGTGCGCGGATGGTGGCCTCGGCGCCCATGAGGCCACTCCCGGTGGCCGGGAGCGCATCGGGGCGGCCGCTGCCGCCTCAGGTCGTGCATGACCTGGCCGGTGCCCGGTACGAGACGGAGCTGTTGCTGGACTGGCTCGGCTCAGACGCTTCGGGCGAGGCGCTGGAGGCTGTCCGAGGCGCACTCGAGGGCATCGAGGCACGGGAAACGGCCACCGCAGCCCAGATTGCGGGCCGCGCGGGGAATTCGTAGAGGCTGCGTAACCATTCCTCGGCTGCGGTGTCTTACTTCATACAGTGGGAACTATCGAAGACGTCAAAGCGCAACTCGACATCGTCGAGACAGTGCGGGGGTATGTCCCTGCGCTGAAGAAGGTCGGGCGCTCGTGGAAGGCTCCATGCCCGTTCCACAGTGAGCGCACGCCCTCGTTCATCGTCGAGCCCGAGCGCGGTACCTGGCATTGCTTCGGCTCCTGCTCGACCGGCGGCGATGTGATCGGCTTCGTCCAGCGCATCGAGCACCTCGAGTTCCGGGACGCGCTCCAGATGTGCGCGCAGCGCGCCGGCGTGGAACTGCGGCAGCCGAGCGCGCGCGAGCGCCAGGAGCGCGAGGTCCACGAGCGGCTGCTGCGCGCCAACGAGGCGGCGGCGGTCTACTTCCAGGCGGCGCTGACCGGGCCAGCGGGCGCGAAGGCGCTTGCGTATGCAGAGCAGCGCGGACTGGACCAGGGCGCGCGGGACATCTGGCAGATCGGCTACGCACCGGACGACTGGCGCGGGCTGGTCGAGCACCTGTTGGCGCGTGGATTCACGGAAGCTGACCTGCGCGAGGCGGGTCTCGGGATCGACGGCGACCGGGGCATGTACGACCGCTTCCGCGACCGACTGATGTACCCGACTCGAGACGCTCGAGGCCGGATGATCGGCTTTGGCGCGCGTGCACTGTCGCCTGACCAGGAGCCGAAGTACCTGAATACCCCGCAGACGCCGCTGTTCGACAAGAGTGGCAGCCTCTACGGCATCGACCGTGCTGGCGAGGAAGCCCGCCGCTCCGACCGCATGGTCGTGGTCGAGGGCTACATGGACGTGATCGCCTGCCACCAGGCCGGCATTCGCAACGTCGTCGCCTCCATGGGCACGTCGATCACCGAGAAGCAGATGACGCTGCTGCAGCGCTACACGCAGAAGGTACGGCTGATGCTCGATGGCGACGCCGCCGGCTCGGCGGCCATGTTGCGCGGCATCGGTGTCGTGGCGAGTGCCTCAGGGCAGGAAACCGTCGCGACCCATGATTGGCGCGGGCTGATCTCGTACCAATACCAGTCGAAGGCCGACATTCGGGTCGTGGTGCTCCCCCCTGGCGAGGATCCTGACTCGCTTGTGCGCAGCGACCCGGAGCGATTGAAGGCTCTACTCGAAGGTGCCAAGCCGGTCGCCGACCACCTGTTCGCGGCGATTGAGGCCGACA
>JBAXNX010000272.1:0-2308 GCA_037133575.1 Chloroflexota bacterium | reverse complement strand
CCATCAGGGCGGCGAGCCGGTGGACGGCGGGATCGTCGAAGCCCGCGAGCACCTCGGTGACGCCGAAGGCACCACGCACGAGCGCTGTCGCAACCGGCCACACGAGGCTGTACTGCATCTCCTCCGTATTGGTCGGGCGGCGACGAGACAGGAGCTCGCCGGCGGCGAAGGTGCGGACCACGATCCGCTCGATGCGGTCGGGGTGCTCGATGCGCTGGCCGAGCAGACGAGCGGCATCGATCGCAGGCTGGCTCCAGCGGCAGCACGGGTAGGGCTTGACGTAGAGATCGAGCACGCCCCAGCCCTCGTTGAAGCCAAGGTCTCGCTCCGTCAGCATGAACTCGCTCGTCAGGCCAGTGAAGCCGCGGCGGGCCAGCAGCGCGCTGTTGGTGCCGTTCATCGCGCCCCAGCCACACGTATCCTTCGTCATCGCCGGGTCGCCGACGGCTCGCGGCATCAGCGCGATTGGCGCGTGGTACTCGGCGACACCGAGCGCATGACCGAGCTGCGTCGCGTCGAGCTCCAGCAGACGACCAGCGGCTGCGGCCACACCAAGCGATCCCCACGAGGCGGACGCGTGGTACTGCGCTTCGCGCTCGTGGATCAGCACGCCGGCGTGGATGGCGACCTCGTAGCCCACGAGGAGGGCCTCAAGAAACTCGGTCATCGTGGCGTCGACCGACTGGGCGACGGCAAGCGTCCCGGGTATCACCATTGCGCCAGGGTGGCCCTTGGTGATGCGGTGGCCGTCGTCGAAGTCGAGGACGTTGGCGAGAACGCCGTTCGCCCACGCCGCACCGGTCACCGACAGGTGCCGTCCGTCCAGCAGGGCGCGGGCACCTGTGCCGCCGTGCTGCTCGGTGGCGTGGTCGGCGGCAATCAGGGATGCGGGTGCGACCCGCCCGGCAACGGAGACCGCCGCGAAGTCGATCAGCAGGAGCGCGAGGTGGCGCCGGACCGCCAACGGCACCTCGGCCCACTGCAGGCCGTGGGTAAACTCGGCGACCTGGGCGGCCACGAGGGATGGGGCTGTGCGCGTGCTCATCGGCTCACTTCGACATGCCCTTGAGGGCGGCTGAGAGATCGCTCGCGGCGTCGATGAGGCGCGCTCCCGCCTCGTCAATGCGGGGCTCGAAGCGGTACTTGGGGCCAGAGATGTTGATCGCCGCGATGATGCGTCCCTCCGGGTTGCGGACGGGAGCGGCGACTGCAACGAGGCCCGCCTCGAGCTCCTCGTCGGCGACGGCGTACCCGCGGGCTCTGGCGTCGCTCAGGCGGGACAGGCACTCGAGCAGCGTGGTGGCGGTGTTTGGGCCAACGCGCTCCAGCGGCAGCGCCAGCAGGATCTGCGAGACCGAGCTGTCTGTCTCATCCATCAGCAGCGCCCGACCGACGGCCGTGCAGTAGACCGGTGCCGTGCGTCCGACCCACCCGGCCGTCTGCACGCGCGTTGGTGCGGACTCGGACAGGATGGTGATGCTCTCGGCACCGTGCAGCACCGAGAGAAAGGCGCGTTCGCCGAACTCGTTGACGAGCTGCTGGAGCACGGGGCGGCCCGCATCGAGCAGCAGGCGCTCGCCGGCCACGCTTGCCAGGGCGTAGATGCGCCAGCCGAGTCGGTAGCCTCGCGTCTCGGGGTCACGGTCGACGAGGCCAAACTCTGCGAGCGTCTTGAGCGTGCGGGAGACCTGGCTCTTCTCGCGGCCGAGGAGCTCGGCGATGCGGGTGACGCCGAGCGTCCCGTTCTCGATGGCGGCATCCGAGCCGAGCGACAAGAGGACCTCGAGGCTGCGGCGAATGCTCGTCTCGCGATCCGCGGATCCTCGCGGAGCCTCTGCGTCGCTGTCGAATGCGGTATTGCCAACCACCGTTGTTGACCGTACCACCGATGCTGCGGCAGGGCAATCACGCTGCTGCGCGGCAGCATGCTGGCTCGCAGCGGCTCGCTCTGGGACGCCGGCGGGGTCGATCGCCACGCGCACTAGAGGGTCCTCGCTGCGCCATGCCAGCGGGGGTCGGAGGCCGCGTCGACGGCCCCGTCAGCACGGACCGAGATGAGGCTGCAGCGCGCAAACGGCTCCGAGGCCGGCGTCAGCGTGCGCGTCTCCACAGGATGCCCGCGGCGGCGCAGCTCCGCGATGGTCTCCGGGGGGACGCGGTCGTCGACGTACGTCAGCCCGCCCTCGCACCAGACCCGCGGCAGGGCCACGGCCTCCTCGGCGGTGAGTCCGTGATGGAGGCTGTTGACCATGGCGTGCGTTACGGAGCTGGTAATGGCCCAGCCGCCCGAGCCACCACAGGCTGCGAC
>JBAXNX010000271.1:0-2333 GCA_037133575.1 Chloroflexota bacterium | reverse complement strand
CGACTACATCGAGGGGCTCTCCCCCGCGATCTCGATCGACCAGAAGGGCGTGTCGAAGAACCCACGCTCGACCGTCGCGACCGTGACCGAGATCTACGACTACCTGCGTCTGCTCTTCGCGCGCGTCGGCGTGCCGCACTGCATCCACTGCGGGCAGGTGATCCGTCGCCAGTCCGCGCAGCAGATCGTCGATGCGATCCTGACCGCCGAGCCGGGGCGTCGCGCGATGATCCTTGCGCCGGTGATCCGTCACCAGCGCGGCGAGCACACGAACGTGCTCGAGCTGATCCGTCGAGGTGGCTTCGTGCGCGCGCGCATCGACGGCACGGTGATGAGCATGGACGAGCCGATCGCGCTCGCCCGCAACAAGTGGCACGACATCGATGTCGTCGTCGACCGCATCGTCGTGCCCGCACCGGGCGACGAGGACCGCGACGCGACGCGGCAGCGCGTGTCCGACTCCGTTGAGCAGGCGCTGAAGTTCGGCGAGGGCATCGCAGTGCTCGCGCTGTTCGGGACGGGCGCGCAGGACTCGACAGTCGTCGAGGAGCAGACGTACAGCGAGCACTTCGCGTGCTCGAACACCTCGCACCCGCCGTACTCCGTCGGGGAGATCGAGCCGCGCAACTTCTCGTTCAACACCCCGCACGGCGCATGCCCGGCGTGCACCGGCCTCGGCTACAAGATGAAACTCGACGAGGACCTCGTCGTGCCGAACAAGAAGCTGTCGATCGACATGGGCGCCGTGCTGCCGTTCCAGCGCATGGCGACGAGCCTCGGCTGGTACCGCCGTCGCCTCACCGCGCTGGGCGAGGCATTCGGGTTCACCACCGCGCAGCCGCTCGAGAAGTTCACGCCGAAGCAGTACCAGGCGCTGATGCACGGCACCGGTGATCTCGCCGTCGATGAGATCGAGTTCAAGAGCAGCCACAGCGGGCGCGTGCGCAAGTACAGCGTGACGTGGGAGGGCGTGCTCACCAACCTCGAGCGGCGCTACAAGGAGACCGACTCCGAGTGGGTGCGCGCGGACATCGAGCGCTACATGGTGCCGGTGCCCTGCGACGTCTGTAAGGGCGCGCGCCTGAAGCCGGAGATGCTCGCCGTCACCATGCCTTCCCAGAATGGCGAGGACCAGTCCATCGTCGATGTCGCGCGCCTGTCCGTCGCCGACTCGCTGACGTGGACCGAGGGGCTGCGCGACGAGACCTCGACGCCGCTGGGGTCACGCGACTTCGCGATCGCACGGCAGATCCTGCAGGAGATCGGCGGACGGCTCGTCTTCCTGCGCGACGTGGGCCTCGACTACCTGACGCTGGACCGCTCGGCGGGCACGCTGTCCGGTGGCGAGGGCCAGCGCATTCGCCTCGCCACGCAGATCGGCTCCGCGCTGATGGGCGTGCTGTACGTCTGCGACGAGCCGAGCATCGGCCTGCACCCGATCGACAACGAGCGCCTGATCGCGACGCTGTCGAGGCTGCGGGATCTCGGCAACACCGTGCTCGTCGTCGAGCATGACGAGGCGATGATGATGGCCGCGGACCACCTCATCGACATCGGTCCCGGCGCCGGCGAGCGCGGCGGCAACGTCGTCGCCTTCGGCACCCCCGCCGAGGTGATGGCGAACCCGGCGTCGCTGACCGGCCAGTACCTGAGCGGCAAGCGCCAGATCCCCGTGCCGCGCATGCGCCGCCCCGGCAGCGGCAAGTCGCTGCGCGTCAAGGGCGCGCGCGAGAACAACCTGAAGAACGTAGACGCGCGCTTCCCGCTCGGCACGTTCATCGCGGTCACCGGCGTGTCCGGTTCGGGCAAGTCGTCGCTGGTGAACCAGATCCTCGCGAAGCAGCTCGAGCACGACCTGAACGGCGCGCGTGAGCGCGGCGGCGAGCACGACAGCATCGAGGGCATCGACCACCTCGACAAGGTGGTGGTGATCGACCAGTCGCCGATCGGGCGCACGCCGCGCTCGAACCCGGCGACGTACACGGGGCTGTTCACGCTGATCCGCGATCTGTTCGCGCAGATGCCGGAGAGCAAGGCCCGAGGCTACGGCCCCGGCCGCTTCTCGTTCAACGTGAAGGGCGGCCGCTGCGAGGCGTGCAAGGGCGATGGCTACAACGTCATCGAGATGCAGTTCCTCCCCGACGTGACCGTGCCGTGCGAGATCTGCAAGGGCGACCGCTACAACCGCGAGGCGCTGGAGATCCTGTTCCGCGGCAAGACCATCGCCGAGGTCCTCGCGATGAACGTGTCGGAGGCGCTGGAGTTCTTCGACGCGTTCCCCGCGCCGCGCCGCAAGCTGGACACGCTGGCGAACGTCGGCCTCGGCTACATCC
>JBAXNX010000270.1:0-2352 GCA_037133575.1 Chloroflexota bacterium | reverse complement strand
TGTGCGGCCTGTCAGGTCCGCTACGTCTGACGACTCGATGTGGTGCTGGGCGGTGCAACTAGCGCACCCTGAGGTTCCCCACTGAGAGCAACGGATCGTGCGGGACGTGAGCGGACGAGGCGGGGTCGCCTTTGGAAGGCCGGTGGTGGTGCGGAGTCAGCCTGCCCACGGTCGCCTGCCGGCGAGGCGGCACGCCGCAGGTGTTATGTACTATAATAACAAAATGGTGACAACTGCCCAGGGCCTGGTGATGGCCATGCGTCGGGCGAGCGGGATGACGGTAAGGGGACTTGCCGCTCGCATCGGCACGTCCGCACCTGCCGTGACCGACTATGAGAAGGGGCGCCACGAGCCTCGTCTCTCAACGCTGCAGCGCATCGCCGATGCGTCCGGGATGGAACTGGTGATCGAGGTGCACCCTCGACTCACGCTGGAGGAGACGCGCTCGCTGGAACTCTCTCGTGCCGTGGCCGAAAAGCTCCCGGAGCACCCCGAGTGGATCGCCAAGGCGCACGAGCGCCTCGAAAAGCTTCGCACCGTGCATCCTCAGAGCGCCACCTACTTCGACGAATGGGAACAACTCTTGTGTGGGCCGCTGAGCAAGTTGATGCAGCGGATGGTGGCACGTGACCAGAGGGCTCGGGACCTCCGCTCGGCGTCTCCGTGGGGAGCCGTGCTCGACCAGCCCGAGCGTATCGAAATCATCGCTCGGGTTCGCTCTCAGTTCACGTCATGCCCATGAACCGCGAGCAGCTCGAACACGTGATCCGGGCGGCTGGTTCCGTGATCGGCGACGAAGGAGTCATCATCATCGGCTCCCAAGCGATCCTCGGCACCTTTCCTGACGGCCTGCCTGAACTGGCTACGTTGTCGACCGAAGTCGATGTCCTTGCTTTCGACGATCCCAGTGGCGAGAAAGCTGACGCGGTCGCGGGAGCCCTCGGCGAGTTCTCACAGTTCCACGAGACCTTCGACGTCTATGCCGATGGTGTCGACGTCACAACGGCCAAGCTTCCCGATGGCTGGCAGGACCGCCTGATGGAAGTCAACACGGTCGGCACCGGAGGACGCACCGGGTGGTGCTTGGGCGTTGCCGACCTCTGCGCATCGAAGCTGGCGGCTCACCGGGACAAAGACCTGGCCTACGTCGAGGCGGTCGTCGGTTCGGGGCACGTGTCCCGAACGGACCTCGTGGAGAGGATCATGGGGCTTCCGGTCGACGCAGTGGAGAAGAAGCGCAGCTTGGATTTCCTGCAGCGCACCGCGCCTCCGGGCCGGAAGAGTTCCGCGTATCGCTCGGCCCTGCGGTCCGCACGCGAGCAACTCGACTCGTCCGGCTAGTGGTCAGTCGCTGATATGTCCGGCATGGGTAGTAAGGCACCATGAAACTGGTGACTGTACCCGCCCTGGCCATGGCCGACGAGCAAGGGTCGGCCCAGAGTTCTGTTAGCACCCACTCTGTCGGGCTAGGCCCTCGGGCACTCTCGGCGTAGGCTGACATCTTGATCAAGACGCGAAGCCTCACGCCGAGGTTCACGCTGAAGTCCCGCCCACGTGGGAGGGGGTAAAAGGCCTATTGGCTGGGCGTAGCGGGCCGCTCGGAACGCGTGAGGACGGTTTTCGGAACGCGCTGACGCCTCATCGTGGCCGTGTTCCACCGGTGCGTCTGCGAGAGCCTGCACCAACGATGTGGCGCCAGTCGCTGGCCCACTCCGTCTGCCCATTGACGCCATCCAGCACACTGGTCATACGTATGACCATGACGACGCTGATGGCTCTGGCCGAAGCGAAAGCTCGTCTCTCCGAGGTGGTGAGTCGGGTGAGCGGTCAGCACGAACGGGTGACGGTGACGGTGCACGGTACCCCGGCAGCGGTTCTCCTGGCCCCAGAAGATCTGGAGTCGCTGGAAGAGACACTGGCCATCCTCTCCGACCCAGAGACCATGCGCCGCATGGCCGCTTCCGATGGCGAGCTCACTGAAGGCGTAGGCGAGTCCGAAGCCGATCTGGCCGCCGCAATGAAGCAACGGCGTGGTTCACTCGACTCGTGACGGCTGAGTCGAAACGATATGCACTCGTCGTCTCCCCGACTACCCGACGTCAACTGGCAGAGAAACTCCCTGAAGCTGTTGCCATTGCAGCACATGAGTTCATTGTCGGGCCGCTCCTCGACAATCCACATCGCGTCGGAACGCGCCTACGCGCTCCCCTCGATGACCGCCACAGTGCCAGACGAGGGACGTATTGGGTGGTGTATCGAATCGATGACGAGCGACGGACCGTGAGCGTCCTCGACGTTGCCCACCGCTGGCTGAAGGCCATCAGGTGAGACTAGATCTGATACCATAGCGAG
>JBAXNX010000269.1:0-2354 GCA_037133575.1 Chloroflexota bacterium | reverse complement strand
TCGCTGCGGCGGTGGCCGTGGTCTTCGCTGCAGCTGTGGCCGCTGCCGTGGCGGCAGTGGGCGTGCTCGACGCCGCGGGGGCGGTGCTGCCGCAGGCGAGCGTCAGCACTGCGCCCACGAGTGCCGCGAGGAGGGATGTGGTCTTCAACATGGCGAACAATCCGTTCATACCGTGAGAGCGGTGTGGAGGCTGTACGCGCGCATGGATAGCCACGGATCTACCGAGGCAGGATTGGCTGCTTCGCGAACGAGTTATGAGCGAGCGGCAATCAGCGTGTCGAGCTCGACCTTGAGGCGGTCGAGGACGGTCTCGTACGGGTAGGCGCCGAGCTCTTCCTCGCCACGCTTGAGGTTCACAGCAGCCGGCCCGCACCACAGTCCGAGGTCGGCGTCGTCGGTCTCGCCCGGCCCGTTCACGCGGCAGCCCATCACCGCGATCGTGATCTTGTGATCCTTCGCGTAGGCCGTGACCTGCTTCAGCTCCTGCGCGAGCTCGATGAACTTCATGTTCTCGACACGCGAGCACGAGGGGCACGAGATGATGTTCAGGCCCTCGCCGAAGTTGGGCGGGACGCTGCGGAAGCGGCCGGCCGCGATGTCGCTGATGATCTCGCGGCCCGCGGCGATCTCCATGCCCTTGTCGTCGAACGGCACAGTCAGCGACACGCGGATCGTGTCGCCGATGCCTTGCGCGATCAGCTGCTCGAACGCGATGCGCGTCTTGATGATGCCGTCGGGCGGCATGCCCGCCTCGGTCACACCGAGGTGCAACGGGACGTCCGGGCGCTGCTCGGCGAAGCGGCGGTTGCCGTCGACGACCTTGCGCCAGTCGCTGTCCTTCATCGAGACGATGTACCGCGCGAACCCGAGGTCATCGAGCATCGCGCAGTGCTCCAGCGCGCTGGCGACCATCGCACCGACGTCGTCGTCCTCGAACTTCGCGGCCATGATCGGGTCGACGGAACCACAGTTCACGCCGACGCGCAGCGCGACGTCATTCTGCACGGCGATGTCGGCGATGAACGCGACCTTGTCGCGCACCGACTTCTCGCGCTCGTGGTGGTAGAGGTGCCCGGGGTTGTAGCGAATCTTGTCGACGTGCGGCGCGACGAACTCCGCGAGGCGGTAGTTCTCCTGCAGGTCGACCGAGAGCGGAATGCCGAGGTCGCACGTACGCGCTCGGACTTCGGCAAGGGCGTCGACGTCCTTGCGGGAGTCGACGGCGATGCGCACGAGGTCGGCGCCCGCAGCGGCGATCAGCTGAACCTGGCGGACGGTCGCCTCGATGTCCTGGGTCTTGGTCGCAGCCATGGACTGCACGGCGATGGGCGCCCCGCCGCCGATGGTGATGCGCCCCACCTGCACGGCGCGCGTCTTGTTCCTCGGCCGCTGGTCCACAAACGACACGTTGGTCATGACTACCCCCTCAGGCGCTTCGAGGATCGCACGCCAGAGGTTAAGGGCGCTAGTGGGCGGCCGGAGGACGCCGCGCTATCTGGGGCATCCGGCCGCGATCGCGAAAGAGCGCAATTCCGCGATTTCAGCGGCGCTACCGATGCCTTGGAACCCCGCCTGGCGCTCGTTCGTTTGGGTCACAGTCATTAGCGCGATCATCTGAAGGATCGTGGTGCAATCGCCGGTAGCCCCTGGCTCTCGACCAGCACGGCCGCCGACACCTACGCATCCTGCCTGGGCAATCTGCTGTTGAGTGCTTCTGATGAGTGGGCCATACGTCCCTGACGTTCTCGAAAACGCAGCTAGCCGCTCAAGCCCTTCGTAGGCGGATAGCGTTCCCCACAGCTCGATGCATTTGCTCAGAACAACAGTCTGTGGTCGTGGATCTGGTGTGGGCGTTTCGACTGGGGGGTGGCACGGCGGCTGCAGTTTGCACTGGTGTACTTGGTGCGGGAACAACCAACTGCCGCTGCTCGACCACGGGCGCGGGTGCAGGAGTCGCGGCTGGGGTTGGTGAGGTGGTCGGCGCAGCGGTTGGGGTGGCCGTAATTGTTGGTGTGGGCGTCACCGACAGTTGCTGTTGGAGGCTCGCAACCTGTGCGGAGAGATCATCGATCTTTTTCTGATTGCCACCCCCGCGGGAGGACAAGATCAAAAGCAGCGCAAGAATGAGAACAAACTGCCGCACTGCCCCTCCAGGATCGCTGAACATACATATAGCGCGAGACGGCCGCGTGGCTAGGTACTGCCGCTCCAGCGCCACCAACTGAATCTCCCGAGGCGTGCCAGCCCGGTAGCCCTCGAGGAACGGAACGTCTCACTCGAGAGTTCGAGGCGCCATCAGCGCTGCTCTTTCGGCACCCACACGTTCGCGCGGACGTTCTGCGCCGCCAGCGTCA
>JBAXNX010000268.1:0-2354 GCA_037133575.1 Chloroflexota bacterium | reverse complement strand
CACGAACACATCGACACAGATCGCCAGCCCCAGCCCGCACTGCTGGACGAAAACCGCCCACGGCGGCGGCAGGACGAGAAGGCACGAGTGCCCTAGAATTGCCCGGTTCAACGCACGAGGAGCACAACGGATGCCTACCGAAATCGCGGCCGGATTCAACGACATGACCGTCCTCACCGAGGATGGTGTCGACGTCTTCATCCTTAACCTCGACGAGCTCGACGACGTCCCGCCGTACTACCTCGACGTCGCTGGCCGCCGCTTCGCCTACAGCGCCATCACCTTCCCCGTGAAGGGCCAGAGCGCGCAGCTCCCCAGGTTCATCCGCACCACCGAGGCCGACGGCAAGCTCGTCATCATGGTCGAGCGCAAGGAGCGCTACCTCGCCTACATCCACGACCCCGCGGCCCCAGCAGAAGAGGAATAGGGTCGACGACGCGGAATAACGCCGAGGCGTAAACGCGCGCGGCGTGATGCACCTGCAACGCCGCCGCCACACCAGTGCACGCTCGCGTGCATCCAAAGTGCCACCCGTCTCGTACCCTCGGCAGGCCGCACCGCCCCCACACCAATAGCCCGAGGCCCAGCATCACGCAGGCCATCGAGGCGAAACCGGCGAACGCGAATGATCACACCAGCGCCTGGTGCACCCTCTCAATCCGCGCCCCGAGTGGCAGCGGCGACTCCACGCACCGAGCACCTCATCCACGTCATTCCTGACATTTCCACACGCGCGTACGTCGCGCTGCTCGTCACCGCCGTCGTCCTCGGCACCATCGTCCGAGCCGCCCACATCTCCTCGTCGGACTTCCCGCTCAACGACGGCGGCATGTTCTACGCCATGGCACGAGACCTCCAGCAGCACGGCTTCACGCTGCCCGCGACCACCTCGTACAACGGCGCCGGCATCCCCTTCGCCTACTCGCCGCTCGGCTTCTACGTCGCCGCGCTGCTCGACCGCGTGCTCCCCGGCGACCTCATCGCGATGTTCCGAGTCCTCCCGCTGCTCTACTCCGCAGCCACGCTCGCCGCGTTCGCGATGCTCGCGCATCGCCTGCTACGCCAACAGGCCGCGGTCATCGGCGCCACGCTCGCCTTCGCGCTGATCCCGAGATCGTTCCTATGGCTGATCATGGGCGGCGGTGTTGCGCGCGGCCTCGGCCTCACCTTCGCGCTGTTCGCGCTGCACGAAGCCCATCGCCTCTACACCGAGCGTGACGAGGCCGAGCGACCGAACCCCCGCTATATCGTTACGACCGCGCTCGCCTTCGCCGGCTGCGTGCTGTCCCACGTCGAGACCGGTTGGTTCCTCGGCTTCAGCATCGTGATCTTCTGGCTTGCCTACGGCCGCACGCGTCGCACCTTCGCGTACTCGATCGCCATCGCCGCGCTCGGCCTCGCACTCACCGCGCCGTGGTGGGCCACCGTCGCTATGCAGCACGGCCTGCGACCATTCATCGAGGCGAACGCGAGCGGTGGCAACGTGCTCAGCAGCCGCGAGCTTGCACGCGAGACCTTCCTCTCGCTCGCACGCATCACCTCGACCAGTGAGCCGCTCTTCCCGCTGATCGGCGCGACCGCATTACTGGGCGGCCTCGCCGCGTTGCGCGCGAGGCAGTTCGTGTTGCCGCTGTGGTGGGTCGCAATCATCCTGCTCGACCTGCGCGCGTATCCCACCTTCACCACAATCCCCGTGGCGCTCCTCGCCGGCATCGGCATCGCGCAGATCGTGCTCCCGCTCGCGCACCTCATCTGGGACCACCCACTGCTACACGAGCGCGGCGAACACGACGCCAACGAGGTGAGCACGAGTGTCTTTTCAGCCCCGTGGCATCGAGTCTCCCGCGGTGCCGTGCTGCTCACGATCGGATTGCTGCTCTACAGCACCGTCGGCGCACTGATGCGCGCGCCGGGCTTCAACGGTGAGGCCAACAACCTCGTCGGCCTCACCCACGACGAGCGCGCCGCGATCCAGTGGATCAAGAGCAACACCAACACCGACGCGCGCATCCTCATCGTCCCGCGCGGCCCCTGGCAGGTGGACAAGGAATCCGAGTGGTTCCCCGCGCTCACTGACCGCATCAGCGTCGGCACCGTGCAGGGCAGCGAGTGGACCCACAGCTTCGACGACCAGGTCCGCAGCGCCGACGATCTCTGGGCCTGCGGCTACCGCCTCGCCGACTGTCTCTCGAGTTGGTCACGCGACACCGGCACCACCTACACCCACGTCTGGGTCCCTACCACCGAGCACGGCCAATGCTGCGGCACCCTCGTCGCATCCCTCCGCGACAGCAACGCCTACCGAGTCGTCTACGACGGCCCCGGCGGCACCGTCTTCACCTACCGCGCCGCCC
>JBAXNX010000267.1:0-2362 GCA_037133575.1 Chloroflexota bacterium | reverse complement strand
ATCTCCGCCGAAGACCGCCAGCTCGGCCGCCGCGCGATCGCCCCGCGTCTGCGCGCCGTCACCGAGGCGCTGCGTGAGCGCGGCGTCGCGCTCCGCGACCACGCAACTGTCGAGGCTGCCGAGGAGCGCGCCGGATGATGCGCCTCGCCTCGATCGCCATCGCCGTGCTCGCGTTCGCCCTCGCTGCCACGAACGTGCATGCCCAAACGCCCAGTCCCACACCGACGAGTGCGACACCGACGCCATCGACCGCGCCACCCGGCGTGATCAGCGGCACCGTGCGCAACGGCACCGCGGGCGCGTCCGCGCCAACGCTCTCGATGCAGCTCATCGCGGTGCAGGCATCCGGCCAGATCAACGCACAGGCGCAGCAGACGACGAACGGCACGTTCCGCTTCGCCGCGCCCGCCGACGCGAGCGTCCGCTACGTCCTGCGCACCGAGTACGCGGGCGTGCCGTACCTCAGCAACGTCCCACTGCTGATCTCCCGTGAGAGCCCGACCATCCAATACGACCTCATGGTGTGGGAGACGACCGCAACCCGCCCCGCACTCAAGATATCGAGCACGATCGTCTACCTCGAGGGCGTCGACACCGAGCAGCACCGTGTGCAGCTACGTCGCGACGACGTCGTTGTGAACCCCGGCGACCGCGTGTACGTCGGTGGCGACGACCGCCGCACGCTGCGCATCCCGTCGTCCGATGGCGTTATCGCCGTCGATACAGAGCAGGCCTTCGATGCCACTGCTGACCTCGACGGCCAGGTCGTGGTTACGACGCAGCCGCTGCGCCCCGGCCAGAACACGGTCGCGACGAGGACACTCGCAACCTACGACGTGAACACGAGCGAGTACGTGCTGCGCGTGACCGCCCCGCTCGCAACCGACAGCATCGAGGCACGCGGCCCGAACTCGCTGGTGCGTGCCGTGCGCGCGACGGCGAACGCCGCAGGCGCGAAGGCTGTGGACGAGAGCGGTGAGCACTGGCTCGTCGCGCGTCGCAGCGGCGCCGCCCGCGAAGGCGAGGGCATGGTCGTCACCTTCACCGGCCTCGGTGGCGTGCAGCCGGAGAACCCGCTGACCTCGGTTCGAGGTGCCGGCATTGCGGTTGGCCTCGCACTTGCCGTGCTCATCGCCGCGAGCGCGGCACTGATGCGCGTGCGCATCTCGGTCCGTCGCGACGACGCGAGCGAGGTGACGACATGACCGCCATCGAGGCGCGCGCTGTCACCAAGCAGTTCGCCGGCGTGCCGGTGCTCGACCGCGTCTCCTTTGCGATCGAGGACGGCGCGAAGATCGCGCTCACCGGTGCGAACGGCGCGGGCAAGTCCACGCTGCTCTCCGTGCTCTCGACGCTCGCGCTTGCCTCGAGCGGCACGTTCCAGGTTGGTGGCATCGAGGCTGACGGCGATACCGCCGCCCTGCGACGCAAGATCGGCGTGCTCGCGCACTCCCCGATGCTCTATGAGGAGATGACGCCGCTCGAGAACCTGCGCTTCTTCGCGAAGCTCTACGGTGTCACCGATGGCGTCGAGCGCGCACGCATGCTGCTCGAGTGCGTCGGCCTCTGGCGACGCCGCGACGAGGCGACCCACGTGCTCTCGCGTGGCATGCACCAGCGTCTCGCGCTCGCGCGCGCCCTGATCCATCGTCCGAGCGTGCTGCTACTCGACGAGCCCGAGACCGGCCTCGACCAGGACGGCCTCACCCTGCTCGACGAGGAGATGCTGCGCGCGCCGGGCCTGACCGTGCTCGCCGCCACGCACATGCACGACCGCATCGAGGCGTGGGCGGACGGTCGCATCACGCTCGTGCGTGGCCGCGTCTCCGCCGCCGAGGGCGTAGGCGTGAGCACCGGCGCCGACGAGGCTGCACCAATCGCTGCGCCAGCCGGACAGGCAGCGCTCTCGTGAGCAGCTCCTGGGCGGTGCTGGAGAAGGATCTGCGGCTGCTCTGGCGTCACCGCACTGGTTGGCTCTCCTCGCTCACCTTCGCCGCGATCAGCGTGCTCACGTACTCGTTCGCCTTCGACCTCGTGACCGCCGAGGTGCGTCCGCTGCTCCCCGGCGTGCTCTGGGTGACCTTCCTGTTCGCGGGCACCATCGCCTGCTCGCGCTCCTTCGCCGACGAGGTGGAGCAGGGCACGTTCGACGCACTGCTGCTCGCCCCTGTCCCGCGTACCGCGCTCTATCTCGGCAAGGTGCTCGCCAACTGCATCGCGCTCCTCGCGGTCGAGGTGGCGGTGATGCTATTGGCGACTATCCTGTTCAACGTGCCGCTCCTGACCCCGGTGCTCGTGCTGGGTGTGGCGGTGGGAACGGTCGGCTATGTCAGCCTGACCACCCTGCTCTCCACGCTTGGGG
>JBAXNX010000266.1:0-2370 GCA_037133575.1 Chloroflexota bacterium | reverse complement strand
ACCCCCGGCCACGCCGAGCCGGCCCCGAACGTCCCCGCCGACTTCCGAGCGCGTGCGCTGGGCTCCCCAGTGCCGGCCGTCGACGGCCCGCCCGTGCAACTCCGCCTCGACGCAGGCCCCGCCGCCGCCAAGGCCACAGTGCGGATCCGCAACGGCGGCACCGGCATCCTCGTGTGGTCCGCCACGCCCTCGGCCAACTGGATCGTCGTCGACCCTCCTGCCGGCGTATCGCTCGGCCCCGACGTCCCCTGCGACGGCGCGTCGGGCTGCTCGCCCCTCACCACCATCACCATCAGCGTGAACCCCGTGCTGCTCCCCAACGCAGCATCGAGTGGCACCGTGACCATCGGCGGCACCAACGCCGCCGGCGCGCCCGCAACCGTCACCGTGACCGTGAAGGCCGACTTCGACATGGGGGCCCCTGGCACCAGTCGCGCATACTGACCCCACATCGGGCGAACCCGATCCGAAACACACGAGGAATGCCATGTTCGGTCTCGGCCGCCTGACGACCGCGATTCGCCGCAACCACGCGCTCGAGCACGCCACTGTGGCCGTGCTCCTCGCGAAGCACGGCCCGATGCGCATCGCCGGTCGCGCCAGCCACAACGGCTTCCTGCTCTACGCCGACGTCACGCCCGAGGAAGTCACGGCCTGCGCCCGCGAGGCGCTGCGCCGCATGCAGTCGGGCCAGGCCTCGCTCGCCGTGACGCCGCTGTGCGGCACGAACATCGCGATGGCTGGCCTGCTCGCCGCCACCGCCGCGACGGCCGTGCTCAGCTTCGGCTCCGGCCCTCGAGGCCCAACAGGAAGCGCGTTCAGCAACGCCTTCGTTGCGTCGATGTTCGCGGTGATCGCCGCGCAGCCGCTCGGCCTGCTCGTGCAGGAGCACATCACCACCAGCCCAGACCTCGAACCTGTCGAGGTACTCGAGACGCGAGTCGTCCGAGGCAACCTCAAGAAGGTGCAGACCACCGGCGCCCTGAACTAGGAAGCGCTGAGCTAGCTGCGACGACGGTTAGTGGATCTTGCCGAAGTAGTGCTCGCGGATGCGCTCGTACGAGCCGTCATCCTGCATCTCGAGCAGCGTCGTGTTGATCGCCTTGCGACGCGGAGAGCCGGTCGGCAGCGCGATGCCGTAGTCCTCGCGCTGGAACACGTTCCCCACGAGCAGCAACCGACCGTTGTCTGCCAGCTCGATGTGGTGCTGCAGCACCACATCGAACACCATCGCGTCCGCCGAGCCACCCTCGATGCGCTTGAACGCGTCGTCGGCAGTGTCGACGCCATCGAACGCGATCTTGTGCTCGGTCAGATAGCGCGCGGCCGTCGACCCATTCACCGTCACGACGCGCTTGTCGATCAGGTCACTCACACCGCGGATGTTGCCGCTGATCTGCTCGACCGTGAGATCCGAGGCCAGCGACGCCGTGAACGTCGAGACGAAGCAGATGCCGAGGATGATCCACACCACTGCCGCGCCGCGGCTGATCGGATGCTCAGGCTCACCGACTTCACCAACGAGGCCGATCGTCGCGGCCTTGAACATGCCATCAGCCACACCCGGCAGGTACGGGCGGTCGCGATGGAACAGCCACACGACGTTGCCGGCGACGAACAGGATCACGATCAACGCGCCCAGGTACAGCCCGATCGAATCTGAGAGCAATCGAGTGAATCGGCCGAGGAACGACGAGTCCGAACGCACCGGCGCCACGATCTGCAGCCCCGCATTGAACATCGGATAGCTGAAGTCGAGCCGCTCTTCGCGCTCCGGCGTGATCGAGATCCCTGCGATCCCCACGTCGAGCTTCGAGCCCGCGACGTTCTCGATCAGCGGCGGCAGCGTGTCGAACCAGGTGTACTGCGTCGTCCAGCCGTTGCGGCGCGCAATCTCGTCCCACAGCTCGATGCTGAAGCCCGAGTACTTGTTGGCCGTACTGCGCATCACGAATGGGTCGAGCGGCTTGATACCCACCCGCAGCGTCGTCGAGCTCGGAGGCTGCTGCGCCGTCGCCGTCGAAGACGGCAACACCAGCGCCACCGTCACGAACGCGACGAGCACCAACAACGGGCGAACGAGGAAGCGGCCCCAATAAAGACTCACGAGCGGCGACGCTAACACCCCGCGTGAGACTCGGACAACTTGAGACGTGACGTGAACGATGGGAGGTTCAGGAGCTCCATCCGGGCGTAGGCCCATAAGACGCCGAACATCCCCGGCGACTCGACTCCACCGAGACAGATCCAAGCGCCTCGCTGCGCCGATCTTGCTCACACCGCTGCAAGACGGCGGGCGCGTCGCATCGGCGCCTGTCTCGTTGCGCCTGCGCATTGCTCGCGCCATCCACCTCCGAGGGAGTGCAGGGG
>JBAXNX010000265.1:0-2382 GCA_037133575.1 Chloroflexota bacterium | reverse complement strand
AGTCCCGTCGAGCCATCCCATCGCCCGCCGGGCAGCGCCCACATGCCCTCTTGCGGCTCGGCGCTGCGGTGTACGAGCAGCACCTGCAGGTGCCCGTCAATGATCGCGAAGATCACGATGATCGTCGCCACCGTCGGCGATGCGGTCGAGGTCGTTGCAGGCGTTCGAGTTGGCGTGCGGGGCATGGGAGCGAGGCCATCCATCTGCGCACCGGTCGTGCGCGTTGCGGGTGGGTGGTTCAGGGTTACCGCGACAGGCTAGAGCACCATCAATGCGTTGGCCTGGCGCGCCTGCAGCGACCACGGCGTCGCCTCGGTCAGCTCAACGTCGACGAGCTTGCCGATCAGGCGGCGGTGCCCGTCGAAGTGCACGAGCTGACCACCGCGCGCGCGTCCGGTGCAGCGTCCTTCGTCCTCGCGCTCCACGAGCACCTCGACGGTGCGGTTGAGCATGCGCGCGTTGATCGCGCCGGCCGACTCCGCGTGCAACGCCTCGATCACCTGGAGGCGTGCGCTCTTCACCTCGCGCGGCACGTCGTCGGGCTGATTGCGATGCGCGAACGTACCGGGGCGTGGCGAGTAGGCCGCGACGTGAATCACATCGAACCGAGTGCGCTCGAGCAGTGCGACGGTGTTCGCGAACTCCTCGTCGGTCTCGCCCGGTGCGCCCACGATCACGTCCGTCGCGAGCGCCACATCCGGCATCCGTGAGCGGATGCGCGCAACGCGCTCCTCGTACTCCGCGACCGTGTAGCCGCGCCGCATGCGCGTGAGCATCGTGTCGTCGCCGGACTGCACGGGGATGTTGAAGTGCTCGCAGACCTTCGGCAGGTCGGCGACCGCGTCGATGATGCGGTCCGTCATGTCCTTCGGGTACGAGGTGAGGAAGCGCACGCGAGCGATGCCGTCGACGCGCTCAATGCCCTCGAACAATGTGGCGAGGTCGGCGCTCGCGTCGTCGCCGATCAGGTCGTGGCCGTACGCCTCGACGGTCTGGCCCAGCAGCGTGACCTCGCGCGTGCCGTGCTCGGCGAGGTGGCGGATCTCCGCGAGCACCTCGGCCACGGGTCGCGAGCGCTCGCGACCACGGCGCAGCGGCACGATGCAGTAGGTGCAGAACTTGTCACAGCCGTGCACGACCGGCACGTAGGCCGTCGGCCCGGTCGGCGTCGCGAACGTCTCGGTCCAGAACTCACCTTCGGAGCTGTCTCGAGCCACGCCGGCCTTGGTCAGGATCGGATCGAACTCCTGCGGGCGCGCCCACACATCCACGATCGGGAAGCGGCGCTGCAGGTCGTCGGTCTTCGGGCCGACCATGCAGCCCATCACCGCGATCTGGAACTGACCACCGGCCTCGCGGCGACGCTTGAGCTCGTGCAGCCGGCCGTAGGCGCGGTCTTCTGCGTGCTGGCGCACCGAACACGTGTTGATCACGACGAGGTCTGCAGTGGTCTCCTCGGCAGATTCAGTCCACCCGAGCCGCTCGAGTCCGGCCGCCAGCTTCAGCGAGTCGGCGACGTTCATCTGGCAGCCGAGGGTCCAGATGTGGAAGGCGGGCACTGGGGGCTCCTCGAAGCGAGGCCGGTCGGTGGGTGAGGACGTGTCGTGGCGGAGGGGGTGGGATTCGAACCCACGATCGGAGAAACCCCCGATAAGCGCTTAGCAGGCGCCCGCACTCGGCCACTATGCGACCCCTCCGCGAGGCGGCGATCGTAGGGGGTATGCATTTGCGAGACAAGGGATTGCGTTCTAGGGCTATTTTTATAGGGATCAGCGCGGAACTCCTTGCGCTGTCAGGGCGAAATGGTATTGAATAATGCGCGACAGCGCCTCAGCATTTAGGGGGCGGTCAGTGGTACTGGCCGAAGGCGCGAGCCCCATCCCAAAGGGAGTGACCGAGCAATGAACAAGTCTGACCTGATCGCGGCGGTCGCCAACGCGGCTGGCACCACCAACAAGGACGCCGAAGGCATCCTGAACTCGTTCCGTGACCTCGTGCAGGCTGCCGTCCGCAAGGGCGACGACGTGGCTTACCCGGGCCTGGGCAAGTTCAGCCAGACTGCTCGCAAGGCCCGCATGGCGCGCAACCCGCGCACGGGCGAGGCGCTGAAGGTCCCGGCCTCGAAGGCCCCGAAGTTCACTGCTGCCGCCGAGCTCAAGCGCGTCGTGAACGCGCAGTCGCCGGCCCCGAAGATCAAGTACTAGTCAGCTCCCACAGGAACTGACAGCCACCCCGCCAGGGGAGCGCGCGCGAAGCTCGAGCGCACGTGTGAGAACATGACGAAGCCGCCCACGGGGCGGCTTCGTCATGTCGTACGAGTCCGCGCAGTTGGGGAGTCCGATGTCGATCTCGAGGTAGTCCGTTCGTCGTTGGAGTGAGGCC
>JBAXNX010000264.1:0-2389 GCA_037133575.1 Chloroflexota bacterium | reverse complement strand
ATGACCCGGGCCTCACAACGCTCATCAGGCCTCTGAACTGCGCTGATTCTGTGAGAGGGTAACTTCGCAGGTCAGGGGCCTTGATCAGTAGGGGTTTCCCGTGGCTATTGCTCGGGGGACCCGGACCTTTCGAGGGTCGGCAGGTGACTCAGAACTGGCTGGTTGCTGGGCTTCTCGGGCCTCGTGAGCCACGATTCGACGCTTGGGATGCCAGAGCCGGTTTGGGTTTCAGGCTCTTGTCGGGCTGATCCCGCGCAGGTCTCCCGCGACTTTCGGTGTGGTCCGAACATGGCTGTGGACCCCACGGTCGCGGGGTCCACAGCGAGGTATAGCGGGGCTATGCGGCTTTGCTGTCGCGGATCAGTTTCTGGCGGCGACGGCGTTCTGTCTCTCGGGGGCCGAAGGTGGCCTTGCCGTCGTTGCCCATGTGTTTGGTGCGGAAGTCGCTGATGAGGTTGTGGTTGGTGACGGCGACTGCGATGGCGAACATGAGCCCGTTGCGTGCGATGCCGCGCAGTTCGGGTACGCCGTCGACGCCGCCGCTGCCGGCTGACTTGAGCTGGCTGTGGAAACGCTCGTTGGCGGATCGCATCGATTCGTACATGTCCTGCTGGACGTGGGAGCCCCAGGTGTCAGCCTGCAGCCATTTGATCTCTCTTACGTCGAGCCGGTAGGTCACGACGTCTTGGCGGCAGGCGCGGGGGCGACGGTGAGGTTCGTCGGGGTAGGGAGGGTTGAACACGTCCGGCACGCCGGGGAGTCGGGTTCCGTCTGCCAGTGGTGCGTTCGCGCAGTTGACACGGCCGAGTACGGCGGGGCACTGCACGGTGATGCAGAAGGAGTTGCCGTCCTCGTCGTTGCGGGGGCGTCCTCGGGTTGAGGACTTGGCGCGGCGCAGGGACTCCTTGATGGGCATCGCGTGCGCGTCGAGGTAGTCGACTCGTTGGGTGCGGTCGAGGATCTCGCGGACGGTATCTCGGGTCTTGTCAGTGCGCGCGCTGATCATCGCCTCTGCCGGCAGGCCTGCCGCTCCGGGACAGCGGATCCGCCCCGCGATGATGCGGGGACCGAGGGTTGGTTCGCCCTCGACGTCGTGGTCCCGCACCGGCCGGTCGCGGTAGGGGCGGGAGTCCTCGTCGAGGTCGTCGTCTGGTTCGACGCCGAGGTCGATACTGCTGGGCCTGGGCCGAGGCACGCGGGGGTAGTCCGCGTTGACCCGGTAGCCGTGGTCGAGCAGGTAGGGAACCCAGCCCAGCAGCTTGGTGTAGCCCATGTCGGCCACGACCTGTCTGTTGCGCCCTTCCTTGAGTAGCCCGTGGTCCTGTGCGCCGCGGTGAGCTACCGCGAAGGCTTCGACGCGTCCGCCGGTGGGCCTGCCGATGTGGATGCCGACGGCGACCTGCGGGATGCGCCGGGCGTAGGGATGCTGCATGCGGATCGCGAGCGTGACGCCGTACCCGAACCCCTTGTCGGGGTCGTCGTCGGTCTTGCCGCTCCACCATTCGGCGTCCGGGTCCAGGGCGCGGCGGTGATGGGACTTCAGCCCGTGACCGGGTCGCAACCCGAGGCTCAGCACGATCGTCTCGTCGGTGGCCAGGTCTCCGAGGTAGTCGTCCGTGGGAGCGTCTGCGGCGCTGGCGGCGACGGTGGTGTTGAGGAAGTCGTCCATGCGTGATCGATGGCGGGCCTCGGTGGCGAGGTCGATGCGACGGTCGGGGTGGTCAGGGGTGTCACGGATCGCGTCACGGGTCTCGTTGGTGAGCTTGTGCCCCTTGGCGTAGGGGCTGGGGTCGATCGTGTCGCAGACGGCGGCGAGCACCTTGTGCACCCGGGCGTACTCCCGGGTCAGGGCGACGCGTCCGCGCTTGGCTGCTTGGTCGTCGCAGTCGTCGGCGAGTCCGGCCGCGATGGTGTCGGCGCGAGTGCCTGCGAGGTTCACGGTCATCCCGAGGCGGTCGCGCTGAGCGTCGGTGGTCTCGAGCAGGAGGGCCTTGGTCATGTTGGCGACCGAGACCGTGCGCCCGCTGCGGATCAGGACGTAGAAGGCGACCAGGATGGACAGCACGCTGTAGCGGATGGACCCGGGTCGGGTCTCGAGATCGCTCCCGTCCTGGCTCATCCACTCCTGCAGGAGTTCCAGAGCTGAGACCGGCTGCTCGGGGTCGGGGCGGGTAACGACGGTGGTGAACAGGGCGATGCCGACGTCGAGGGTCTGGTCGTCGAGCAGGACGCCGGAGCGACGGTGGGAGATCACGCCAACCACCCCTCGACGATCGCGGTGGCATCGTTCAGGGGGCGGGCCGGGACGTGCTTGACGAGGTCGACGGCGGTCTGGCTGCCGGTCCTGAACCCGCACAGGGCGGCCAGGACGTCGAACTGGCTGGCCTCG
>JBAXNX010000263.1:0-2395 GCA_037133575.1 Chloroflexota bacterium | reverse complement strand
TCATCTGGCCCGGCAACGAGCCGGCCGGCGAGGAGTGGGCCACGTTCATCACCTGCGGCGGTCGCTTCGTGCGCACCGAGGCGAACGGGCTCGGCGAGTACCTCGACCGCGACGTGGTGGTGGCGAAGCGGCTCAGCTAGCGATCAGCGCTTTTCGGGCGGTGGCAACAGGAAGTCGGGCTCGGCAGTTCGTGCGATCTCGCTGTACGGATCACTGCCACAGCCGCCAATGTATGTCGTGATCCCAGCGCCGCTCAGCCTGAGGCGTAGTGTCGTGCGAGTGCGGGTCAAGACGATGTCGTAGCGACCTCGGAGGAAACGGTACGTTCCGCCGTCGGTTTCAACTCCCTGGTCAGTCGCTGCGAACACGGCGAACGGCCCGATCCCATTGAGCAGACTTCGATACGTGTCGCCCAAGGCGGCGCGGCGCACCGTGTAACCCTCGCAAGAGGCGCCCCAGATGGCATCGACTGTCGTGCCGTTTGGTTCGCCTGCCTGGCACAGCGGCGGCGATCCGATTCCTTGCGACTCCGCCACACACGCGATGTGCGAGAAATCGGTGAGCGCCAGGAGCGCGTTGGCGTCAGAGCGCGTGATGGCATCGATCACCCGGTCCACAATTGGAACACCGCTTGTAGGGCCGCGAACTGCGCTGTCGCCGAGACGTGGCGGTGGGATCAAATAGGTACGTGCCGGATACAGGCGTTGGGCCGACTCGCAGCGACTGGCCGCGCCGACGATCTTCCCGTCGCGCACGAACAAGCCCTCGAACTCCCATCGCGATGGATTGAGCTGCAGATTGAGGATGACAAGGTAGTGCGCCCGGGGCTGCGAGCCGGCCGGTAGCCGAATGACCGAGTGCAGCGCCGTGTCTGGACTCGTGACCCACGGGAAGCGTGCGCTCGAACTTGTCGTGGCGTTGAAGCAGCCCGTGCCTGGGAACCCGAGGGTCGGCGTCCCGATGGGGGCGCCGTCGGCGCATTGCACCAGTGTTGGGCTCGTCTGGCCAGTGCACGAATACGCCTCGATCTCCGCGAGCGCCTCCACTCGTCCGCGATCCCGCGATGCGATCGCGGACAGGAGTGCATTGATCGCGGGCTCACCTGTTGGTGTGGATAGCCCGTACGTCGCTGAGCGTGTTGGGAGATCGCTGCGAGGTGGGAGTACGAGGTAGCGGTCGTACTCGCGTGCGGGAGCAGGGATCGCGGCTGCAGGCTTCTCGTCGCACCCGATCACGACGGAGGTGACGCGGCCGTGCTCGAGACCGAAACGCCACACTCTCTGGGCATCACCCGCACCCACTGCGACCGCGATGAACTGCTCGGCATACGGCGAGTCGTGGTAATCGGCCGTCCATACGGCGTAGAGCGTGCGGGAACTCCTCGCGAGAGTCGCGGACCATTCGGGCACCGGGACGCTCTCCTGCACCGCGCCGCACCGCCACGGGATGGCGACGCCAATTGCCTCGAGCTGAGCCTGGGCGCCGCTGGTGACCAGCGTGACGATGGCGTCGATCGCCGGGTCGCCGGTGCGACCGTCCGGCGCAAACGTCGGGGGGTGGCGAGGGGCGGCAGTAGGCGAAGCGGTGGGCACCGCAGTAGCGGTAGTTGGGGTGGGTGTGACTGGAGCCGAATCGCGCGGCTCTCTGGTACAGGCCAGGGCCGCAACGGCGATCTTGTCGCGCGACAGCTTCTCGAAGATGTCGGTCTGCATGAAGGACGCGAGCGCCGCGTTCTCGATGGTCACGTCGCTCTTCTTGATCTGCTCGGCGTCGTAGCGCTGAGCGGCGCCGATGGTGCCTTGCGTCCCGGTCGTCGCAGGGACGCCGCCGCCGATATACGCGACCAGAAGGCTCAGGGCATCGGTCACGCGCGCATCGGCGACCGGGTCGGTATCCTGCGGCGCGTGGTCGTGGTGAATCCTGTCTTTGCTGTGCATATACTCAGCTCCGCTTGCATCTTCGCCTTGCGTTGACCCTCTTCGAGGGCGTCAGCGGGGGGGCGGCCGCGGAGGACGTGGAAGCACTCGTTCCGGAGGATCTGGTAGATCCAGCTGAAGAACTTCTGTCCCTGATCGAACGAGGCGAGGTTCTCGAACGCCTTCACGCAGGCGTTCTGGGTCGAGTCGCGCGCCTCATCGCGGTTCCCGAGCAGTCTCGGCTCCACGCGGCGTCAGCAGGCCCGTCACGAGGTTATCGCAATCCGGACGAAGGGTTGTTGTGTAGCGCGGCCAGCCGCTCGTGGATTCTGGCCACGCCGTCGGTGAGGCTTGCCGGTCCCGGCTGCAGGATCAGCGACGAGGGGATCTCGAAGATATGTCCGTCGCGGACGGCCGCCACCTCGCCCCAGCCCGGTCGCGCGGTGATCGTCGAGCGACGCACCCGCTTGCCGCACCAC
>JBAXNX010000262.1:0-2400 GCA_037133575.1 Chloroflexota bacterium | reverse complement strand
GGCGTGATCAGCCAGCGCATGCCTGCCGGCGCGACGGCGGAGCAAGCGATTGAGGCAATCCAGCGCGAAGGCAACACGACCCTCGCGAACATGCTGTCGTCACTACACATCACGCCCGGACAGGGCATCGACTTCGCGGCGATGGAGCGAGTGCTGCTGATCGTCGCGGCGATCTATGTCGTGTCCTCGGTGCTCGCGTATTTGCAGGGTCGGCTCGCCACGATCGTGGTGCAGCGCGCCGCGTTCCGGCTGCGCGAGCAGGTCGAGCTGAAGCTCTCGCGGCTGCCGCTGAGCTACTTCGACCAGCAAGCGCGTGGCGAGGTGCTGTCGCGCGCGACCAACGACACTGACAACATCGCGCAAACGCTGCAGCAGACATTGAGCCAGCTGATCACCTCGTTCCTGACGGTGGTGGGCGTGCTCGGGATGATGGTGTGGCTCTCGCCGGTGCTCGCGTTGATCTCGTTCGTCACGATCCCGCTGACGATCGGGGTGACGATGGTGATCGCCAAGCGCTCGCAGCCACAGTTCGTGAAGCAGTGGGCAGTGACCGGCCGTCTGAACGCACACATCGAGGAGATGTACACGGGCCACACGCTGGTGACAGTGTTCGGTCGTCAGCACGAAGCAGCCGAGATGTTCCGCACGCAGAACGACGCGCTGTATGACTCCAGCTTCAAGGCACAGTTCATGTCTGGCCTGATCCAGCCGTCGACGATCTTCCTGGCGAACGTGAACTACGTGCTGCTGGCGGTGGTCGGTGGCCTACGGATCGCGAACGGCACGATGACGCTGGGTGATGTGCAGGCGTTCATCCAGTACTCGCGGCAGTTCACGCAGCCGTTGATGCAGGTCGCGAGCATGGCCAACCTGCTGCAGTCCGGCGTGGCATCGGCGGAGCGCGTGTTCCAGCTCCTCGATGCACCCGAACAGTCGGCCGAGCCAGCGCAGCCTGCTCGCCCCGCCGAGGTACGCGGCCGCGTGGCGTTCGAGCATGTGAGCTTCCAGTACAACCCCGAGCAGTCGCTGATCGAGGACCTCTCGCTGGAGGTGGATCCGGGCGAGACGGTCGCAATCGTGGGGCCGACCGGTGCGGGCAAGACCACGCTGGTGAACCTGCTGATGCGCTTCTACGACGTGACCGGTGGGCGGATCACGCTCGACGGCGTGGACATCGCGACGATGGACCGCGGCGAGCTACGCGGCAACGTTGGGATGGTGCTGCAGGACGCGTGGCTGTTCGGCGGCACCATCGCGGACAACATCGCGTACGGCGTCCCCGGCGCGACGCGCGAACAGGTCGTCGCGGCGGCGCAGGCAACGTACGTCGACCACTTCGTGCGCACGCTGCCCGACGGCTACGACACGATCCTCGACGAGGACGGCGAGAGCGTCAGCGCAGGCGAGCGCCAGCTGATCACGATCGCGCGAGCGCTGCTTGCCGACGCGACCATCCTCGTGCTGGACGAGGCCACGAGCTCGGTGGATACGCGCACGGAGGTGCTGATCCAGCGGGCGATGACCGAGCTACGACGCGGCCGCACGAGCTTCGTGATCGCGCACCGGCTCTCGACGATTCGGAACGCCGACCTGATCCTCGTGCTGGAGCACGGGCGCATCGTCGAGCAGGGCACGCACGACTCGCTGCTCGCAGCACACGGCGCTTATGCGCGGCTCTACGAATCGCAGTTCGCGGGCGCAGCGGTCGCATAACCGTCATGCCCGCGGCATCCATTTATGGGGGCTCCCCACCGGCGTAGACTCGCGACGCCCGGAGCGGGCTGCGTGGGGAGGTTGGGCATGACACTCGAAGGCAAGGTCGCGATCGTGATGGGCGCGAGTCGCGGCCTCGGTGAGGCGATGGCACTGCACCTCGCACGTGCCGGCGCGGCGGTGGTCGTTGCGGCGCGCGCGGAGGAGCAGGTCGACCCGCGATTGCCGGGGACCATCCATAGCGTCGCGCAGACAATCATCGATGAGGGCGGGCGAGCGATTCCGGTACGTACCGATGTGCGCGACCTGGACAGCGCACAGGCATGCATCGACGAGACGATCAAGCAGTTCGGTCGCCTCGACATCGTCGTGAACAACGCGGCGGTACGCATTCCCGGCGACATCGAGCACACGATGCTGCGGCACGTCGAGCTGACGTGGCAAATCAACATTCGCGGCCCGATCATGATCGCGAAGATGGCGTTCCCGCACCTACAGGCCGCAGGCGGCGGTCACGTGCTCAACATCTCATCCGGCGCGGCGCGGTTCCCCGGCCCCGGTCCGTACGACGGGCACGAGATGACGGCGCGCGGCGACGGCGTGCTCTACGGCATGTCGAAGATTGCGCTGGACCGCTTCACGCAGGGCTGGGCGCGCGAGGTCGCGCAGTACAACATCGCGGTGAAC
>JBAXNX010000261.1:0-2400 GCA_037133575.1 Chloroflexota bacterium | reverse complement strand
TGCAGCGAGTCGATGTCCTTGGAAAGGAACGACTTCTGCACCTTCGAGACAAGCCCCTCGTAGGTGAGGTTGATGCCATTGACCTTCACCTTGGTAGGCTCGCGGTACAGGAAGTCTTGCAGCTCCTGCTTGCTGTACTTGCGAATCGGCTTCGCTGCGTCGAGGAAGCCCGACTCGGCGAAGATGCGCACGGCCCAACCATCAGCGGTGTAGCCAGGGATCGTGATCGCGCCCTCGGCGAGCGACTTGCTGTCGTCGTAGAGCTGCGACAGGTCGATGTCGTTGACGGTGCCCATGCCCTCACAGCGCGGGCACATGCCGCCGGTGATCGTGAACGTGCGACTCTCGGTCTTCTTGGATGAACCTCGATCGACCGTGATCGCACCGCCGCCGCGGGCCGAGGCGACGTTGAAGGAAAAGGCGTTCGAGGATCCGACGTGCGGCTGGCCGAGCCGGCTGAAGACGATGCGCAGCATCGCGTTCGCGTCCGTCGCCGTGCCGACTGTGGAGCGCGAGTTTGCGCCCATGCGCTGCTGGTCCACGATGATCGCCGTGGTCAGGCCTTCGAGGACATCCACGTCCGGCCTTGCGAGCGTCGGCATGAAGTTCTGCACGAACGTGCTGTATGTCTCGTTGATCATGCGCTGCGACTCCGCGGCAATCGTGTCGAAGACGAGCGAACTCTTACCGGAGCCGGAGACACCGGTAAACACGGTCAGACGGCGCTTGGGAATATCGACGCTGACGTCTTTGAGGTTGTTCTCGCGCGCACCGTGGACACGGATCAGCTCGTGGCTGTCGGCAAGGTGTGCAACAGACTGGGGCGCAGGCGACTGCGGGTTCGTCCTCGTGGGCATCGTGCGGCTCCGTCCGTCAGGCGATCACAATCCCTCCAAGGATACGTGGACGAGCGATCGCGCTCATGACGGACGGCATCGAGGTCAGGCGGTGCGTCGCACCAGCGTCAGCGCGTAGGCACCACCCGCGACAGCCATGATCGAGAACGACGGCGGCAGCGCCGGCACGGCGAAGCTGAGCGCGAGCCCAACCCACATTGCCGCGAGTGCGAGCGCGGCGCTCATCGCCATCCCCGAGTACGGATTGAGTGTCAGGCGATGCGCCATGCCACCGGGCGCCGCCAGCAGCCCAAGCACGAGCAGCGCACCGACCGCCTGGCTCGCCTCAGCGACCACGACACCGACGATCACGAGAAAGAGCACGCCGAGCGCGCGCACTCGAAGGCCACGGCTCGAGGCGACGCCCTCATCGGTGGTCGCGAACAGCAATGGGCGCGCGCACATGACGAGCGCGCACACCACCGCGAGGCCAACGAGGCAGGCCGTGATCGCCTGGCTCGAGGACAGACCAAAGATCGAGCCGAAGAGGACGCGCACGCCGGCCGACCCGTTCGCGGAACCACTCGATGCAGTGAACGTGGACAGGAGCAGCACACCAAGGCCAAGCACCCAGGCGAAGACGCTGCCGATCGTCGCGTCGTCCGCGGCACCTCGACGGCCCACATATGCGAGCAGCATTGCCACGGCTACGCAGGCCGCGAACAGCCCTATTCGTGCGTCGGTGCCCACGAGCAATGCCGCGAGTGCGCCCGTAAAGGCCACATGTCCGAGCGCATCGCCCGCAAACACCTGTCGCCGGAGCACGAGGAAGTAGCTCGCGAGTCCGCACGCCAGCGCGATGCCGGTCCCCGCCAGCAGCGCGTGCCGCATGAACGGCTGCGCAAACAGCCCTGAGAGCGACTCGATTTCCATCGTGCTACCTCGCCGCTCGGAACCGGCTCGTCGCCTGCGCTCCGACGAGCAACGCAAACGCGAGGGTCGTGACCGTGAAGCCGACCGGATAGTTGCTGTAGTACGCCGCGACGAGCCCACCCCACGTCACGAGCAGTCCGAGCGCAGCCGAGACGGCGATGCCGAGGCCCGGCCGCGCTGTCAGTGCTCGTGCGGTCGCAGGCGGCATGACGATCAAGGCGAAGACAAGCAAGGAGCCTGTGATCTGGCTGGCCTCGGCCACGGCGATGCCGACGACGAGAATGAAGGCGAGGCTGAGCGCGCGAATCGGCACACCTCGAGCGCGTGCGACCTCGGCGTCCGTCGAGGTGAACAGGAGCGGCCGGCCGATCACAACGAAGCAGGCGAGCACGGCGACCGTGATCACGACCGACCAGAGCGCCTGTTCCTCGGAGATGCCGAGGAACGAGCCAAACAGCAGGCTCTGCGTCGCGGAAAGACTGCGGTGCGTGAGCGTCACGAACAGGTAGCCGAGCGCGAGCGCACACGCTTGCAACGTGCCGATGACGGCCGACTCGGTAATCCGTCGTTCGCTGTCCCCGACTCGACCTGCGATTGCGAGCGCACCGAGGCCAGTCACCGCGAAGTAGCC
>JBAXNX010000260.1:0-2408 GCA_037133575.1 Chloroflexota bacterium | reverse complement strand
CACTGTGTCCGCGTGCGCGAGGTACGTCAGCCCGAGCGTGGACACGCCGTAGTCGGCGGGGTCGAACACCGTGATGTTCGTGCCCGTCTTGCGGATCGCGTACGGCTCGTTGCTCAGGAATACCGGATAGATATCGACCGCGCCCTGCACAAACACACGCGGATCGAAGCCCACGCCCTGCAGCTTCACATCGCTCTGCGACAGCCCGGCACCAGCGAGCATCGCCTGGAGCTCGGCCGGCACGACGCCGGACTTGATGCCGACCGTGTGCCCCTTGAAGTCAGCCGGCCCCTTGATGCCCGAGTCAGCGCGCGCGACGTAGCCCTGGTCGCCTCGCTGGCCCCAGAGCGCGACCGCGCGCACCGGCAGGTTGTCCGCGTAGCGCAGCACAGCCTGCGCGCCCGTCGCGGTCGTGAACTGGATCTCCTTCGCCAGCAGCAGCTTGAGGTGCTCGTCCTGCCCGGCTGCGTGCTTGATCGCGACGCGCAGCCCCTCCTCCGCGAAGTAGCCCTTGTCCTGTGCCACATATGCCGCCACGAACGCGAGATTCGCCTGCGGCTTGAACCCCGCCATGAACGTGATGTCACGCAGCGCTCGAGGTGTGCTCGACGCACTCGCGTTCACCGCCGTGCGCGGTGCACCCCCAGTGCATGCCGCGAGCACCGTCGCCACGAGCGTGAGGGCACCGAGTAGTCGCAATCGCTTCATGCCGTCTCCTCGATGCTTACGAGATGTCTGCGGACTCGTGCCACCACAGCACGCGCCGCTCAATGAACGAAACCAGCGCAGTCAACGTCACCGCGATCACGGCCAGCACGACCACCGCCGCAAACAGCGAGGCTGTATCGAAGTCGCTGTTGGCGATCAGGATGATCAGCCCGATCCCGCCGTCGCCCGACATCCACTCCGCGACGACCGCGCCGATCAGCGACAGTGGAATGCTGATCTTGAGCGCCGCCACCACGTACGGCAGCGACGAGGGCACGCGCAAGTGCCAGAACGTCTGCACCGGCGACGCGTCGAGCGAGCGGAACACACCGAGTGTCGACGCAGGCACGGAGCGCAGCCCGGTGACGGCATTCACCAGCATTGGGAAGAACGTGATCAGCGCGGCGATCAACACCTTCGGCGTCGCCCCGAATCCGAACCAGATGATCAGCAGCGGCGCCACCGCGATCACCGGCGTCACCTTCACGAGCAGCGCGAGTGGATATAGCGCACGCTCGAGCGCACGCGAGTGCGCCATCACCACCGCGAGCGCGAACGCCGCTCCTGCGCCGACTGTGAGCCCACCCACTGCCTCGAGCAGTGATTGCAACCCGGCGCTCGCAAACCTCGATGGATGCGCGATCAGCGCTAAGGCAATCGCGCTCGGCGCCGGCACGATGTAATCGGGCACGGCGCTCACGCGCACAGCCGTCTCCCACGCCGTGATCGCCACGAGCGCGGCGATCACCGGCGGCAGCAGTGCCGTGAACGATGGTCGGCCTGCGCCACGTCGCGTTCGAGTCGCACTCGCTCGCTTCGTGCGCGCCGTGTTCTCGTCGAGCAGCTCGCGTGCCATCAGTGCGCCTCTGCGGGCACGCGCCCGAGCGCCATGCGGATCTCGTGTACGTATGCGGAGAACTGAGGCGAGTCGTCCGCGCGCGGATCGCGCGGGCGCGGCAGTGCAATCGAGATGTCAGCGACGATGCGGCCCGGCGCGGCGCTCATCACGACCACGCGGTCCGAGAGCAGCACGGCCTCGCGGATCGAGTGCGTCACGAACAGCACCGAGACGCGCTCGTGCTCCCACACGCGCAGCAGCTCGACGCACAGATCCTCACGTGACAGCTCGTCCAGCGCACCGAACGGCTCGTCCATCAGCAGCAGTTGCGGTTCATGCACCAGCGCGCGAGCCAGCGCGACTCGCTGCCGCATCCCGCCAGACAGCTCACGAGGTCGAAACGCGGCGAATTCCCCCAGCCCGACCCGCTCGAGTGCGCCTCGTGCCCGTGCGCCACGGTCACCGCTGTCGCCGGTCAGCTGGAGCGTCAGCGCGACGTTGTCCTCGACGCTGCGCCACGGCAGCAGCCCCGGATCCTGCGCCACGAGGCCGATCGCATGCGCGCGTCGAGCCGCAGCCGCCATCCCGCCCAGCACGAGTACGTCTCCGTGATCCGGCTGCAGCAGCCCGCCGACCGCCCGTAGCAGCGTGGTCTTCCCACAGCCGCTCGGCCCCACCAGCGAGACGAACTCGCCCGCACTGACCGCCAGCTCGATGCCGTCGAGCGCGACCAGTCCGTCCCCGTCGGACGACGGGTAGCGGTGCGCCAGGCCTCGGACATCAATCGCTGCGGGCGCCACAACGGCCGCCATTCTGCGCGGTGCGGCGGTTGCCGCGCCGCAGGGTCACTCGTACGCTCGGG
>JBAXNX010000259.1:0-2409 GCA_037133575.1 Chloroflexota bacterium | reverse complement strand
TCCTGCATCCGCTGCGGCTGATGATGCGGATGACGTCTGAGACCGCGCGCATCGTGGCCGTGCTGCATGACGTGGTCGAGGACAGCGACGTGAGCCTCGACGATCTGCGGGCAGCGGGGTTTGGTGACGAGGTGATCGACGCGGTCGACCTCGTGACCCGGCGCGAAACCGAGAGCTACGACGAGTTCATTGCGCGGATCGCACCACATGCACTCGCACGTCAGGTGAAACTCGCAGACCTCGAAGACAACATGGACACGCGCCGCCTCGAGACGATCGATGAGCGGACGGTCGAGCGCATGCAGCGCTATCTGCGCTCGTGGCGGCTGCTGCGTGCACTCGAGGACGCCAGCAGCACCTAGCGAGACCCCTCTGGCCCCATGCCTGATACTGCGATGGCGGCGGTATGAGGGCACGAGGGGCGACACAACGCTATGAGCAGTTCCAATCGTTGGCTGGCTGGCGTGTGCGCAGTCGTACTCGTGATTGTCGCGGTCGGGGTGTTCGCTGCGACACGCGGCGGGCCGCCCTCGTACCCGGCGGACTCGCCTGAGTACACGGTGCAGCAATACGTGCGCGCGGTCGCGGACCGCGATGCCACCAAGGCAACCTCGTACATGTCGTCGGAGCTGCAGGCGCGCTGCGACACGCTGCCACGTGAGACGATCACGAATCGCGGGCGGTCGAGCGTGCGCGCGACGCTTGAAGACGTGAAGCGCAGTGATAAGACCGCGACGGTACGCGTCGGGATCACCGAGAGCTTCGGGAGCGGGCCCTTCGACGGGGGCGACTCGACACAGACGGTCGTGTTCGAGCTGCAGCAGCAGGCGGACGGCTGGCGATTCACTGACGCGCCCTGGCCGCTGTACTGCCCCTCGGCGCCCGCGAAGCCGGTGCGCTAAGTGATCACCAGCATCCTGCTCGGGTTCCTGTTCGCAGTCGTGCCAATCGGCGTGGTCGCGGGGGTCGTCGGTGCGGCGGTCGCGGCTCGTGACGCGCGGGATGAGCCGACGGAGTCGGGCATCGGCACGGTGCGACGGCTGTTCGTGTACGTACTCGCGCTTGTGGGACTCGTGTTCGCGGCGATCGGCGTGTCGCTGCTAGTAAGCGGCGCACTGGAAGTGGCGTTCGAGTCGATGCTGGTCAGCCAGCGCTCCGAGGCGCTCTCGACAGCGCTCGCGTTCACGCTCGTGGGAACGCCGGCATGGGTGGTGTTCGCATACCTCGCGCAGCGGTCGATCGCACAGCATCCGGTGGAGGCAGCGTCGCAGGCGCGACGGCTGTACTTCGTCGTGGTGCGCGGGATCGCACTCGTGTTCATCGTGTTCAACGCGATCGGGGTCGGCAAGCAGCTCGTCGGTGTTGAGCTGTTCTCGTCGCACGGCTGGGGCTGGCTGATCGCGTGGGCCGGCGTGTGGCTGGTACACGACCGCTTCGTGGCGGGTGAACCGACGACCACGGCGATGACTCGATTGCTCGAGCGGCTGTACATGACGTTCGGTGCGGTGCTCGGGCTCATGGCGCTGCTGATCGGGATCAACAACGTCGTGAGCTCGCCGCTGGAATCCACATACAGCCAGATCGGCGCGACACGGCTGGTGGATGCGGCGCTGCTGTTCGGGCTGCGCGAGGGCGCGGTCGTGCTCGTGATCGGCGCGCTGGTGTGGACGTGGCACTGGCTGCTGCATCTGGCGCGCGAGCGCGAGACGACGCTGTGGCACGTGGTGATCTTTGTCTTCGGGACGCTGCCCGGCGTGGCGCTGACGGTCGTGCCACTGGCCGCGCTGCTGTACACGACGCTGACGTGGTTCCTCGGGACGCAGGACGTGGATGGGGCGCACGCGCACTTCGCGGAGGTGCCGTCGCTGATCGGTGCGCTGGTGGCGGGCGTGGCGACGTGGGGCTATCACCGCGCGGTGCTGGTCGAGTCGATGCGCGGCAACGAGACGCAGTCGGAGCCTGAGTGCGTCTACCGCTACCTGGTCGCGGCGGCGGGGCTGCTGACCGCGGCGATCGGGATCGCGACGGTGCTGGCGCTGGCGTGCGAGGGGATCGCGGGCGCCGGGGACAGCCTCGTGCGCGAGTCGGGGTGGTGGCGTAACGCGCTGCTGCGCGCGGTGACGCTGCTCGCGATCGGCGCACCGTTGTGGGGCTGGTACTGGAGTCAGCTACAACGTGTGGTCGCACGCGAGGGCACTGCTGCGCGCGCCTCGCTATCGCGGCGCGCGTTCGTATTCGCGGCGGTCGGCGTGTCGCTGATCGCGCTGCTGACTGGCCTCGTGGTGCTGCTCTTTCAGGTGCTACGCCCGCTGCTCGATGGTGACGCGTCGCTCGCAGTGCTGCGTGATGCGCGCTGGAGCATCGCTACCGTGGCGACCTCGGCATTCGTGACGATGTACTACCTACTCG
>JBAXNX010000258.1:0-2412 GCA_037133575.1 Chloroflexota bacterium | reverse complement strand
GAGCGAGGTGTTGCCGCGACCGGCTTCAGCCCGTTCTTCGCACGCCATGCGTTGTACAGGCCGTCCTGGTCGAGGTTGTAGACCTTCAGCAGCGCGTCATCGATGCGCGCACCCGCGTAGATCACGCGGTACAGGTCGGCGAACTTCGGCTGCCCGTAGGTGTCGACCATGAACTTCACGACCGACCACGACTGCCCGTAGAACAGGTTCACGAGCGACGGCTGCGACGTCGGCGAGTTGATCGAGGTCAACGGCAACGTCTGATCCGCCGTGATTCCCAGCTGCAGACCGCTGCGGTACTCCGGCCCCGGATCGAGCTGCGCATACACCGCCGTGCCCTCATCAAGCCAGGACGGCACACCGACGAACGGCCCGTCGCCTGCCACGTGCGTGACGATGTGCGCCGTCTCGTGGCGCACCACATCGCGGTTGTTCGCGAACACGAGGATCAGGTCAGGCCCAACGCGCTGGCCGCCCGTCTGCACCTGCGCGTCGAACGCCGAGGAACGCGGCTGCTTCGCCGCACGGCCCTCGTCCTCGCTGCGGTACACGATCAGGCGGATCGGGTACTTCACCTGCACTTCGAGCAGCTTGCTGTTGTCGTCGAGCGATGACTTCGAGGACTGCAGCGCCGTTGCTGCCGCTGCGTCGTTGTTCCCGTACCAGTACACGGTGACCTGGCCGTCCGACTGCGACTTCCACTCGTAGCGCCCGTCCAGGAACAGGTAGTCCGAGTCCACCGTCGTCGTCGTGCCCGAATCAGTCGTCAGCAACCAGTGGAAGCGGAACTGCGAGCCAACCGGGATGTAGCGCTGCGCGGTGTTCGCCTGCAGCACGAAGCTCGCATCGGCGCCAGCAATCGTCCCGTCGCCGCTGCCGCCCACGAAGTTGTCGGCGTTGTCGCGGTTGGGCGAACGCACGAAGTAGTCGAGCTTGGCGCTCTTCAGGTTCCCCGGTGCGCGCACCGTGAACGTGATCGAGCCCGGATCCTTCGAGGTCGCTGCCTGCGTCGCCTGCTGCGCCTCGACCGGCCTTGGCCCGGTAGCGAAGAGCCCGAGGCCCAGCGCCACCGTCGAGACCGCCACCAACAATCCGTGTCGTCCCACCTGTGTCACGTGCCTAGCCTCCCGGCTCCTGGCCGACCTGCGCTCGCAGGTACGCGGTGATGAACTGGTCGAGGTCGCCATCGAGGACGGCCGTCGTGTCGCTCGTCTCCGCGTCTGTCCGCAGATCCTTCACCATTCTGTACGGTTGGAGCACATAGGATCGGATCTGGTTCCCCCAGCCCGCCTCCACGTGCACCCCTCGCAGCGCCAGGCGCTCGAGTTCCCGCTTCTCCAGCTCGCGCTCCAGCAGCCGAGACTTCAGCACCGCCATCGCCACTTCGCGGTTCTGGTTCTGCGATCGCTCGTTCTGGCACGCCACGACGATCCCGGTGGGGAGGTGGGTGATCCGCACCGCGGTGTCGTTCTTCTGGACGTTCTGCCCGCCGTGACCGCTCGCGTTGTAGGTGTCCACGCGCAGGTCGTCGGACTTGATCTCGATGTTCGGGTCGGTCTCTTCGATCTCCGGCATCACCTCAACCAGGGCAAACGAGGTGTGCCTCGCGTGCGCGGAGTCGAACGGCGAGATGCGCACCAGCCGGTGCACCCCGCGCTCGGAGCGCAGCCGTCCGTAGACGTTTTCGCCGTCGATGCGCAGGCTGACGCTCTTGATGCCCGCTTCCTCACCGCCGGTGAGCGCGATGATCTCGGACTTCATCCGGTGCGACTCGGCCCAGCGCAGGTACATGCGCAGCAGCATCTCGGCCCAGTCCTGGGCCTCCGTGCCACCGGCCCCTGCGTGGATGCCAATCACCGCGTCGTGGTCGTCGTACGGCCCGCTCAGCGTGAGCGCGAACTCGAGGTCTGCAAACCGCGCCTCGATGCCGGCGACCTCAGTCTCGGCTTCTTCGAGCACCGGGCCGCGCTCGGCCGGATCCTCTTCGGCGGCGAGCGCCAGCAGCGCCTCGGCATCCTCGAGGTCGCTCGCCATCTTCGCCCAGGTACCGGTGACACCCTCGAGCTTCGCGACCCGCTTCATCAGCGCCTGCGCTCGCTCGGAGTCGTTCCAGAGGTCCGGTGCGACCGACTGCTCTCGCAGCTCCGCTAGTTCGAGGCTGAGTGTGGGCAGGTCAAAGTCGCACCTGCACATCCCGCACCCTGGCCTGCAGCTCCGCGATCCGAGCCTTGAGTTCGTCCATGCACCCAGTCTCGCATGCTGAGACACCAAGGTGCGAACGAGCACCGTGCGTCAGCGCTAGGCCTTCGAGAGCGGCGCGGTTCCGAAATTCACGCTAAACCGCTCACACCAGATCGTGACCGCTCGGTAGACGGAGAGGTCGAGGTCAGCCGGAACGTCGTAGTTCTGGTC
>JBAXNX010000257.1:0-2424 GCA_037133575.1 Chloroflexota bacterium | reverse complement strand
CCCGCGAACCGCGAGGGCGACGACCTCGTGCTGTTCGAGGACGACACGCGCACGAGCGAGCTCGCGACGATCCACACGCTGCGCCAGCAGACCAGCCGCGAGCGCGGCCGCCCCGAGAACTACTCGATCGCCGACTTCGTCGCGTCACGCGACAGCGGCACGCCCGACTACCTCGGCGGCTTCGCCGTGACCGCCGGCATCGGCCTCGACGCCCACGTCGCGGCGTTCGAGGCGGAGAACGACGACTACTCGGCGATCATGCTCAAGGCGCTCGCAGACCGCCTCGCCGAAGCACTCGCGGAGCGCATGCACGAGCGCGTGCGTCGCGAGCTCTGGGGCTACGCCCCGGACGAGGCACTCGACAACTCCGCACTGATCGCCGAGCAGTACCGCGGCATTCGCCCGGCCCCCGGCTATCCCGCCTGCCCCGACCACACCGAGAAGGGCACGCTCTTCGCGCTGCTCGACGCCGAGGGGCGCATCGGCATCACGCTCACCGACTCGTTCGCGATGCTGCCAACCGCGGCGGTGTCAGGCTTCTATTTCAGCCATCCCGACAGCCGCTACTTCGGCGTCGGTCGCATCGAGCGCGACCAGGTCGAGGACTACGCACGCCGCAAGAACATGACCATCGAGGAGGCCGAGCGGTGGCTCGCCCCCAACCTCGCCTACTCGCGAGCGCGCGCCTAAGCCAGATGCAGATTGCGCGCGATCGTGCGCGCCGGCTCCGAGAAATTCAGCGTGTAGAGATGTATCCCCGGCGCACCGGCGCTGATCAGCGCCTCGCCGAGTTTCGTCGCTTCCTCGATCGCAATCGCCCGTCGTGCCGCGAGGTCATCCCCCGCCGCTTCGAGGCGTGACCGCAGCGCGTCCGGAAACTCTGTGCCATTCATCGCGGCCATCGCGGGGATGCGGTCGGCGTTCGTCGCCGGCATCACGCCAGGGATCACTGGCGTATCGCAGCCGCGCTTCGCCATCTCCTCGACGAAGCGCTCGTAGTGCGAGACGTCGAAGAAGAACTGCGTGATCGCGAAGTCCGCCGCGCGCAGCTTCTCCGCGTGGTGGTCGAGGTCCTCCGCACGCGAGGCCGCACGCGGGTGCCCCTCCGGATGCGCGGCCACACCAATCGCCCACGGCACCCGCTCCCGCACGAAGCCAACGAGGTCGATCGCGCGGGTGAAGTGCCCCGGCGCAACCTCGGCGCTGCCATCCGGTAGGTCGCCGTGCAGCGCGAGCAGGTTCTCGACGCCCATCGCCGCGTAGCGATCGATCACGTCGCCAATCTCGTCGCGCGTGTGCGCCACGCACGTCAGGTGCGGCATCGCCGTCACGCCACGCTCGAGGATGCCCGCAACCACCTCGCCGGTCGGTCCCCGCGAGGAGCCCCCGGCCCCGTACGTCACCGACATGAACGCCGGCTCCAGGCTCACGAGGCGATCCAGCGTCCGCTCGAGCCGCTCGCGCCCTTCCGCGTCTCGTGGCGCGGAGAACTCGAACGACACGGCTGGACCGGCAGCGAGGGCATCGGGAATGCGCGTCATGCCGTCAGTGTGCCGGGCAGCCGAGCTATGCGTACAGTCGCCGAGGTCGCCCCAACGGTGACGTTCGCGTTGACCCCCTTGCGAGGCACCTCTAGACTCGCCGTGATCCATGAGGAAGCCGGTGAGAGCCCGGCACGGTCGCGCCACTGTGACTGCGCCACCAGCCTTCGAGGCATGCGCAGCGAGTCAGACCCTCGGATCCAGTCCAACTTTGGACGCACGTGGGACGCGCAATCCCGAGGAGGTTTCGAATGACCCAGATGAGCCAGGCCATCGCTGCCCAGGCCCCCGTTGTATCCATCCCCGTCCGCGACATCGTTCCGTGGGCCGCGTTCGCCGGCGTCGCCGCACTCGTGCTGCTCTACTTCGTGGGTGTCGAGCAGGGCGCGACGTCGATCTTCGGCAACAACATGCTGATCCACGAGTTCGTGCACGACGCCCGGCACCTCGCCGGCTTCCCCTGCCACTAGGCCGTCAGCCTCAGCGCTACACCGCCTAGTACAAGGGAACAAACTCTCATGACCATGTCTCAGTTGCTGGTGCGCGGGCTCATCGCGGGCCTGCTCGCCGGTGTGCTCGCCTTTGGCTTCGCTCGTGTCTTCGGCGAGCCCCCCGTGAACGCCGCCATCGACTTCGAAGGCCAGATGGCCGCCGCGCACCACGACGCAGAAGAGCCCGAGCTCGTCAGCCGCGACATCCAGAGCACCATCGGCCTCGGCACCGGCGTCGTCGTGCTCGCCGTGGCCTTCGGCGGCTCCTTCGCGGTTGCCTTCGCCTTCGCGCTGGGTCGCCTCGGCAACCTCGGCGTTCGCGGCACTGCACTGGTGGTCTCGCTGCTCGGCTTTGCTGCGGTGTACGGCGTGACCTTCCTCAAATACCCACC
>JBAXNX010000256.1:0-2425 GCA_037133575.1 Chloroflexota bacterium | reverse complement strand
CAGTGAGCACCGCGACGTGATGGCCAGCCGGCGACCAGTGGGCGAAACGATCGTTTGGGCCAGCTCCGAGCAGCGGCGTCTCGTGGCCAGACAGCACATCGACGAGGCCGAGCTCGACGACCTCATCCGCAGTCCCCAGCGGCACGCGAACGGTCGTCAGGGCCAAGGTGCCACCGTCGGGAGACAGCGTGGCGTGCAGGGGCGCGCGGACGGCGAGCAGCGCACGGGTGATCGCATCGCCGCCACCCTCGAGCGCCTCTGGCGGTGCCCCAGGCATCAGCCTGCGCCGCGTTGCTGCCCGAGGCCATCAGGCAACCTCGCCACCCCTGCTGACGCTCTCGCTACCGGGAACGGAGGAGAGCAGCAGCCGCGTGTACTCGTGCTGTGGGTTCGACAGGATCGCCTCCGTGTCGCCCGAGTCGACGACGTGACCCGACTTCATGATGTAGAGCCGCGAGGCGACCTGCCGCACAACTGCGAGATCATGCGTGATGAACAGCAAGGCGAGGTCTAGACGCTCCAGCAGCTCGCCGAGCAGGTTGAGGATCTGCGCCTGCACCGACACATCGAGCGCAGAGACGGCCTCGTCGCAGATCAGCAGCTCGGGGCGGGGGGCGAGCGCACGTGCAATGGCGACGCGCTGCTGCTCGCCACCCGAGAGGCTGTGGGGACGACGTCGGACGTACGACTGCGGCAGGCCGATCAGGTCCAGCAGCTCTGGGACGTCAGCTGCCGGCCGTCCGCCTGCCCGCAGCGCCTCTGCCAGCGCTGCCCCGACGGACAGTGCGGGGTTGAGGGCGGAGTGTGGATCCTGAAAGACGATCTGCGCACGGCGGGCGGGCGGCAGCGAGCTCGTCCAGTCGATGTGCCCCGCGTCTGGGGTCTCCAGCCCGACGAGGCAGCGGGCGAGCGTCGTCTTGCCCGAGCCGGACTCACCGACAATCCCGACGGCCTCGCCGACTCCCACCGTGATGGACACGCCGTCGAGTGCGGGTGGAGCGCTCGCCGAGAACCGCTTGCCGAGCCCCTGCACGGAGACGAGCGGAGCCAGCGCTGCGCGCTGAGGGCGCAGCGCTGCCGGCGCGGCCGGAGGTGCAACGTCGCTCGGCCCAAGCGGATGCCAGCACGCCACCTGAGCGTCGCCGCCGAGCAGAGGCGGCGCCTCGTCCCGGCACTGCTGGTCGGCGCGTGGACACCGGGCAGCGAACGCGCAGGCGTTGAGGACCTCCCACGGCCGGGGCACAGAGCCGGCCACCGTCGCCAGTCGCTCGACGCGCTGCGAGAGCGGTGGCTCGCTGTCCCGCAGGACCGCGGTGTACGGGTGGCGGGGCGACGCCAGCAGCCGCGACCCGGGACCAGATTCCACGAGCCGTCCCGCGTACATGACGAGGATGCGATCGGCTCGCTCCCGCGCGACCCCAAGGTCGTGCGTGATCAGAAGCAGCGCCATGCCGCGCTCCTCCTGCACCCGCTTGAGCAGCTCAAGCACCTCGTGCTGCGTCGTCACGTCGAGCGCGGTGGTCGGCTCGTCTCCGATTAGCACGTCAGGATCGCAGGCGAGGCTCGCCGCGAGCGCGACGCGCTGGCGCATCCCACCGGACAGCTCGAACGGGTACTGTCGCTCCACCCGCGCGGGCAGGTCGACCTCGGCGAGCCGTCGCTGCACCTCGGCGCTCGTGCGACGAGCCTTCGGGAGGCTGGCGACGATCTGCGCGCCACACCGGTGGACCGGGCTCAGGCTGGTGAACGGATTCTGCAGCAGCAGGCTGATGCGGCGACCGCGCAGCCCAGCAAGCGCAGCCGGGCCGCGCGCGAGGTCGACGTCGAGGTCTCCAAGCCGCAGCTCGCCCGTCGCGGTCACCCCGCTGGGCAGCAGACCGACGATTGCCTTGGCCGTCATCGACTTGCCGCAGCCCGACTCGCCGACGATCGCGACGGTCTCGCCCGTGCCCACGGCGAGGTCCATGCGCGCCACGATCGGGCCGCTCGGGCCTGTCACCTGCAGGTTGGTTACCGCCAGCGCCGTCGTCATCCGCTCGCCTCGGTCCGTGCGTTGTACCGCTCCTGGATCCAATCACCCGTCAGGTTGATCGCCGTGGCGGTGAGGATGATCAGGAGGCCCGGCACGATGACGGCCGCCGGATTGTCGGCGAGCAGGTTGCGCCCGTCTGAGAGCTGGCGACCCCAGTTAGGCTCGCCAGGGCCAACGCCAAGCCCCAGGAACGACAAGGCGGACAGCGCGACCAGGGCGAAGGCGACGTTGAGCAGCATCGTGGCGATGGCGATCGGGATGACGTTCGGAAGGATGTGCCGAAACATGATCCGCGGGCGTCCAAGCCCGAGCACCTTCGCCGACTCGATGTAGGGCCGCGTCGACTGCGCCAGCACCGCGCTGCGGATCACGCGGATGTCCGTTGGTGAGAAC
>JBAXNX010000255.1:0-2425 GCA_037133575.1 Chloroflexota bacterium | reverse complement strand
GGGCAAACACTGTCCGGCGCGAGCAAGCGGCGCAGCCGCCTCGCGCCCGGCCTCGAGCGCAGCTCGAGCCGTCCGAGTCCGACTCCACCACCCACATAAAACGAGGCCCCGCAATCGCGGGGCCTCGCACCATCCAATCCTCGGGGGGAATGTAGCGCGCTACCCCCCGCGCTCCTTGCGAGTGGTGTAGTACGTCTCGACACGCGCGAACGCCTGCGCCGCGCGGTCGAACGACGGATACACCGCGAACCCGCGGTCGACGAGCGCCGAGCGCATCGACACATAGCGGTCCGGCTCCGTGCCCGGGTGCACCACCATCAGCAATGGCTTCTGCCACGAGCCATCACGCCACGCCTGGATCGAGTCCAACATGCGCGACTGCCGCTCCGGGTCCGGGTTCGGCCCGCCGCCAGCGCCCAACTCATAGATCGCCGCATCGAGATTCGGATCAGCACTCAAGATGTCGAGAATGCGCACGAGGTTCTCCTCGCGACCGCGCACCGAGTTGCCGCCGATCGTCCCGCCCATATCGAACGGGTTGAAGTACGAACCACCAATGGTGTTGAAGAAGCCCTTCAGCTCCTCGTAGGACTCGCCACTGAGACGAGGCATCGGCAGACCAGCACGTCCCGCCGAGTCCGACACCGCGACCGACTGCCCACCCGACCCCGCCAGCAGCGCCATGCGCTTGCCGTTCGGCGCCGTCGTCTTCACCAGTGCCACGAGCGTGTCGATCAGCTCGTCGCGGCTCACCACCGGAATCGCGCCGGCCTGCCGCACCATCGCGTCCCACAGCGCCGTCGGCGTCGCGAGCGAGGTCGTGTGCGTCTGCGCAGCGCTCGCGCCGTTCTCCGTCGTGCCGCCCTTGAAGATCACCACCGGCTTGCGCTTGGTCACCTCGCGCAGCGTGTTGAAGAAGCGACGACCGTCTCGAGGCCCCTCGATGTAGATCGCAATGAACTGCGTGTCCACATCGTCCGCGAGGTATTCGAGGTAGTCCGCCTCGTTCAGGATCGCCGCGTTCCCCATCGAGATCGTGCGAGTCACCTCGAGCCCGGCGTACTGCGCCTCGCTCGTGATCCCACCCGCGTGCGATCCGGACTGCGACATCACACCGATGTTGCCACCCTCGGCGTGGATCATCCCCGCGCCAAAGCGAATGCCCAGACGGCGGTTATAGATACCCATGCAGTTCGGGCCGACGATCTGCAAGCCCGACGCGTTCGCCATGTCAACGATCTGCTGCTGCAGCTCGATGCCGATCTCCTCGCGAGTCTCCGCGAAGCCCGCGGTGTACATCGCGATGCCCGCGACGTTGCGCTCGATCGCGCCCTGCACGATGCGCGGCACGATCTGTCGAGGCACCGCGCAGATCAGCAGGTCAATCTCACCCGGCACATCCGCCAGGCTCGTGAAGTTCGTGAACCCGCGCTCCTCGATGCCCTTGACCTCATTCGGGTCCACCTGCACCGAGTACAGCTTGCCGGGGAACTCCTTCTGGTTCGTCAGCCACTGGTAGTTCGGGCCCTTGTCGCCCACCACCACCACGGTCTGCGGGTTCAGCGTGCGGTGCAGCCGGTCGCGGTCCATTGGCATTTGTCAGTTCCCCCTCAAACTCAGCGAGTCGAGTCCGACTATTCCGTTCGAGACTTACGAGGCCAGCACGACGCGCGCGTCGACACCCAGCGCGCCATCGGGATAGGCGAACACCGGGTTCAGGTCGATCTCCTGCACCTCGGGATGCGCAGCGGCGAACTCCGAGACCTTCAAGATGAAGCCCTCAAGCGCTTTGAGGTCTGCGCCGGCGCGCCCACGCACGCCCTCCAGCACCGGGAAGCCCTTGATCTCGCGCACCATCAGTGACGCGTCACGAGGTTCCAACGGCACGACGCGGAACGCGACGTCCTTCAGCACTTCCACCATGATCCCGCCGAGGCCGAACATCAGCACCGGCCCGAACTGCGCATCGTTGGTCATGCCGACGATCACCTCAACGCCCGGCGCGGCCATCTTCTGCACCGACACACCATCGAAGTGTGCGTTCGGCGCAGCGGCCTTCACCGACGAAGCGATGCGCGCATACGCCGCCTGCACCGCCGCCGCGTCCGCCAGGTTCAGCTCCACACCGCCCACATCGGACTTGTGCGAGATGTCCCCGGACACCACCTTCAGCACCACCGGGAACCCGACCTCCGAAGCGACCTTCGCCGCCTCATCCGCCGAGGTCGCCAGTCGCGCCTCCACCACCGGAATGCCGGCCGCAGCCAGCAGCTCCTTGGACTCCACTTCAGTCAGCAGCGTCCGCCCCGCGCTCCGAGCCGCCGCAATCGGGTCAGTCATCGCCGCTTCCTTCCCGTCCGCGTCAAAATCGGCTGAATCATAGATTCCCCCCGATCGCCTCGCAACGTCCGTAATGAATCGTCAG
>JBAXNX010000254.1:0-2427 GCA_037133575.1 Chloroflexota bacterium | reverse complement strand
TCCTGCATCCGCTGCGGCTGATGATGCGGATGACGTCTGAGACCGCGCGCATCGTCGCGGTGCTGCACGACGTGGTCGAGGACACCGAGGTGAGCCTCGATGACCTGCGCGCGGCGGGGTTTGGTGACGAGGTGATCGACGCGATCGACCTCGTGACACGGCGCGAGTCTGAGAGCTACGACGAGTTCATCGCGCGGATCGCGCCACATGCACTCGCACGTCAGGTGAAACTCGCCGACCTCGAGGACAACATGGACACGCGCCGCCTCGAGACGATTGATGAGCGGACGGTCGAGCGCATGCAGCGCTACCTACGCTCCTGGCGGCTGTTGCGCGCGCTTGAGAACGCCGGCACGTAGGAGGGCCCGCTATCGTTTCATGCCTGATACTGCTTTGCAGTAGTGGCGAAACATGAGAGGCGACGGCGAGCGATGAGCGGTTCCACTCGTTGGCTGGCTGGCGTGTGCGCGGTTGTGCTCGTGATTGTCGTGGTGGGAGTGCTCGCCGCGACGCGTGGCGGGGCGCAGTCGTATCCGGCGGACTCGCCTGAGTACACGGTGCAGCAGTACGTGCGCGCGGTCGCGGATCGCGACGCCAACAAGGCGATCTCGTACATGTCGTCGGAGCTGCAGGCGCGTTGCGACACGTTCCCACGTGATGCGATTACCAACGGTGGGCGGTCGAACGTGCGCGCGACGCTCGAGGATGTGCGGCGCGGCGACAAGGTCGCGACGGTGCGCGTCGGCATCACCGAGAGCTTTGGCAGCGGGATATTCGACGGGGGCGACTCGACGCAGACGGTCGTGTTCGAGCTGCAGCAGCAGGCAGACGGCTGGCGCTTCACCGAGGCGCCCTGGCCGCTGTACTGCCCCTCGGCGCCCGCGAAGCCGGTGCGCTAAATGATCGCCAGCATCCTGCTCGGACTGCTGTTCGGGGCGGTGCCGATTGGCGTCGTCGCTGGCGTGATCGGCGCAGCCGTCGCTGCTCGTGACGCGCGTGATGAGCCAACGGAGCCGGGCATCGGCACCGTGCGGAGGTTGTTTGTCTACGTGCTCGCACTCGTCGGACTCGTGTTCGCGGCGATCGGCGTGTCGCTGCTGGTGAGCGGCGCGCTGCAAGTGGCGTTCGAGTCGGTGCTGGTGAGCCAGCGCTCCGAGGCGCTCTCGACGGCGCTCGCGTTCACGCTGGTGGGCACGCCGGCGTGGGTGGTGTTCGCGTACCTCGCGCAACGGTCGGTCGCGCAGCACCCGGTGGAGGCAGCGTCGCAGGCGCGACGGCTGTACTTCGTGGTCGTGCGCGGGGTCGCACTCGTGTTCATCGTGTTCAACGCGATCGGGGTCGGCAAGCAGCTCGTGGGTGTCGAGGCGTTCTCGTCGCACGGCTGGGGCTGGCTGGTCGCGTGGGCCGGTGCGTGGCTCGTGCACGACCGCTTCGTGGCGGGTGAGCCGACGACCACGGCAATGACGCGCCTGCTCGAGCGGCTGTACGTGGCGTTTGGTGCCGTGCTCGGGCTGATGGTGCTGCTGATCGGCATCAACAGCGTTGTGGTCGCGCCGATCAACAGCGCGTACGAACAGCTCGGCGCGACACGGCTCGTGGATGCGGCGTTGCTGTTCGGACTGCGCGAGGGCGCGGTTGTGCTCGTCGTTGGTGCGCTGGTGTGGGCATGGCACTGGTTGCTGCATCTGAATCTCGCCGAATCCGGAAGGGCTCGCGAGCGCGGGACGACATTGTGGCATGTCGTCGTGTTCGTGTTCGGGACGCTGCCCGGCGTAGCGCTGACAGTCGTGCCGGTGGCGGTACTGCTCTACACGACGCTGACGTGGTTCCTCGGGACACGCGATGTTTCAGGGGCGCACGCGCACTTCCACGAGGTGCCAGCGCTGATCGGGGCGCTCGTGACGGGCGTGGCGACGTGGGGCTATCACCGCGCGGTGCTGGTCGAGTCGATGCGCGGGAACGAGACACAGTCGGAACCTGAGCGTGTCTACCGCTACCTGGTGGCGGCGGCGGGCCTGCTGACCGCGGCGATCGGGCTTGCGACAGTGCTGGCGCTGGCATGCGAGGGGATCGCAGGGGCCGGGGGCAGTCTCGTGCGCGAGTCGGGGTGGTGGCGCAATGCGCTGCTGCGCGCGGTGACGCTGCTCGCGATCGGCGCTCCGCTGTGGGCGTGGTACTGGGGCCAGTTGCAGCGCGTGGTCGTGCGTGAGGGCTCTGTAGCGCGTGCTTCGCTGTCGCGGCGCGCGTTCGTGTTCGCGGCGGTTGGCGTGTCGCTGATCGCACTGCTGATCAGCCTCGTGGTGCTGCTGTTCCAGGTGCTGCGGCCGCTGCTCGATGGTGACGCGTCGTTGGCGATCCTGCGCGACGCGCGGTGGAGCATCGCTACCGTGGCGACCTCGGCATTCGTGACGATGTACTACCTACTCG
>JBAXNX010000253.1:0-2443 GCA_037133575.1 Chloroflexota bacterium | reverse complement strand
GGAGCGGGAGACCGGATTCGAACCGGCGACCCTCTGCTTGGGAAGCAGATGCTCTACCAACTGAGCTACTCCCGCGTCACGTCATTCTAAGCCACGCGTCCTCAGACGTCGCGCGCTCCATGAGTTCCGCGTTCAGGTCGTGGACGATGGGCAACAACGACATAAGAGACTGATGAACACCGCATATCTACAACGGCTCGAGCTGGTGGGCGCGGAGAAGATCGGCGTCGCCGAGCACCGCGCTGCTCGATGCATCTGCCACGATCCGACCCTCGTCGAGGACGATCGTGCGCGGCAATAGGTCGCCGACCATGCCCAGATCGTGTGTTGCGACGACGAGTGTGAGCGGGAGCGAGGCGAGCAGATCGATCAGGCCGCGCCGCGACATTGGGTCGAGGCTAGCGGTCGGCTCATCGAGCAGGAGGATGGGTGTGCCCATCGAAAGGACGGTCGCCATCGCGACGCGCTTTTTCTGGCCGAGACTCATGCGATGCGGGACTCGGCCCTCGAAGGCGCCCATGCCAACCGCCTCCAACGCCTCGCGTGAGCGGCGAAGTACCTCGTCACGTTCGTAGCCCATGTGCAGCGGGCCGTATGCGACGTCGTCGAGCACTGTGGGCGAGAAGAGCTGGTCATCCGGGTTCGAAAACAGCAGACCGAGCTTGGCTCGAATGCCTCGAACCGTACTGTCTGTGAGCTCGGTGCCGAGCACTCGGATCGATCCCGAATGCGCTCGCAGGATGCCATTCAGGTTGAGCAGGAGCGTCGACTTGCCGGCGCCGTTCGGGCCGACGAGTGCGACTCGCTCCTGCTGACCTATCTCGAACGTGACATCAGTAAGGCCGTGCGTCCCGTCTGGATACACGTAGCAGAGGCGATCCACCTCGAGTGCCGGTGGGGGGCTGGCAGTCGTCATGTGAGCCGTACCACGGCTTGCGCAGCGAATGCGTAGACGACGACGAGCACGGCCCAGGCCCCATCACTCACGCGCACGGCTGGCTCGGTGAGGAAGCGCAGGTCGCCATTGAAGCCTCGCGCCTGCATCGCCGAGTAGACGCGATCACTGCGCTCGATCGAGCGCGTAAACAGCGAGCCAACCATGTGGCCCGCGACGGCGGCACGCCAGCGGATGGTGCCGCCCGCGTGCTGGCCTTCGAGCGCCGCGCTGCGGCTGTCACGAGCTCGGAGCAGTCGCGTGGCCTCCTCACCAATGACGAAGAAGTAGCGGTAGGCAAAGAACACCGTCGCGATGATGAGACGAGGGACACGCAGCGTGCGGAGCGCGCGCAGGAGCTCGATGGCTGGTGTCGTGCCCGTAAGCAGCACAGCGACGAGCACCGACAGCCACGAGCGGGCACAGATGGTGAGGACGGCCTCGATCCCATCGTGACTCAGGGGCCAACCGAGGAAGGGGACGCTCCCTACCGTTGGGCCCGGGCGAGTGAACACCAGTGGGAGCGCGGCGAGCACGAACGGGAGAGCCAAGATTGATCGACCAAGCATGAAGCCTGGCGAGAATCTCGCGAGCACCGCCACGATCACGATCGGCACCGCGAGAGCGGCGAGCACGCTCCACTCCGCCTGGCGAGTGAGCGAGATGGCGAAGATGTATAGCAGCGCTGCGGGCAACTTCACACGCCCATCCATCGCATGGATGGGCGTGTTGGCGTCGACGTAGCGGTCGCTGAAGATGACGGATGAGGACACGAATGCGCGGGCTATCGTCGACGACGCAAGACGGATCCAGCACCGAGCGCGATCCCTGCGACGAGGACTACGCCCACGGCTCCGGCAACGATCGTCGAGATCGGGCCATCACCGAGTCCCGGCACGGTGTAGTCCGGTAGCACCCGGTACGGCGCATCCTGCGCGCGATCGAGGAAGCCGTGGTCCTGAGCTACACGCTCGAGGCCATCGGGCGATCCCGATGCGATGAAGGCCGACGATGCGGCAATCACGATGGCGATCAGAAGCCCACCGAGGATCAGCCGTCGTGTCGTACTCATGCGGTCACCCTGTTCGCGATGGAGTGCGTGAGCAGCGTCGGGTTCGTCACCCTGATGAATGACAGGGCGGCGGCGGTGATCAGTCCTTCACCAATGCCAATGAAAACGTGCACCCCGACCATTGCGGGCAGCGCAACGTTGAGCGGAGAGGCACCGGAGATTGCCAGCTCTAACGCACAGAGCGCCGAGCTCACTACCACGGACAGCCAGGCCGCCACAAACGCGGCCCCGATCAGTCCTCCGCTGCTCCGCATCAACGGCGCGAGCAGTCGAAGTACGAGGTAGCCGATCAGTGCGGTAGTAATGCCCATGTTCAGCACGTTTGCCCCGAGGGCTACCAGTCCGCCATCCTGGAAGACGAGCGCCTGCAGGCCGATCACCGAGGTCATCACGATGATCGCAGCCCAGGGGCCGAGCAACGCCGCGGCCAGTGCGCC
>JBAXNX010000252.1:0-2450 GCA_037133575.1 Chloroflexota bacterium | reverse complement strand
GACGCTGCGATCGTTGCGGCGGTCGCGGCCGTCGAGGAATACGTCGACGACGATGAGCCGGAGATTGAGATCGCTGCGGAGCGCGAACGCGCACCGCAGCGTGCCGCCTTTGCGCCCCGAGCAGCCTCGGAGCTGCCGGAGGCGTTCCGGGCGCTCGGCCTGAGCGACGACGTACTGCAGATCGTGGCGCACTTCGGATTCGAGCAGCCAACGCCGATCCAGGAGCAGTCGATTCCGGTGCTGCTGAACGGACGTGACGTGGTGGGCATCGCGCAGACCGGCACGGGCAAGACGCTCGCGTTCGGACTGCCGATGATGCAGCGCCTTGATGCCTCGACCGCTGCAGTGCAGGGACTGGTGCTCGTGCCGACGCGCGAGCTGGCCGCGCAGGTGCTCGATGTGCTGCACGACTTCGGTGCGCCGCTGGGCTTCGACACCGTGGGCCTACTCGGTGGCCGCGCGCTCGACCGTGACTTCCGCGCGCTGGAGCGCCGACCGCACATCGTGGTCGGGACGCCGGGTCGCGTCCTCGACCACTTGCAGCGTGGGACGCTGTCGTTGCAGAACGTGCGTTACGCCGTGCTCGACGAGGCTGACCAGATGCTCGACATCGGGTTCCTGCCGGCGATCACGCGCATCCTGAGTCGCACACCTCGTGCGCGGCAGACTGCGCTGTTCAGCGCGACGATGCCGCACGCGATCCTGCGACTGGTGCGTCGCTACATGGAGTCGCCAGAGACCGTGGCGATCGAGCCGGAGCTCACGAGCGCTGACACGGTCGAGCAGATCTACTTCGAGGTCGCACAGCGCGACAAGCTGCGCGGTCTGCATGAGCTGATCGAGCGTGAGCTGAAAGGCCGCACGCTGGTGTTCTCGCGCACACGGCGCGGTGTGGACTTCGTGGCGGAGCAGCTCGGTGGTGCCGGGGTGCGCGTGGGCGCGCTGCACGGTGACATGGACCAGCGGCGCCGTGACCAGGTGGTGCAGCGCTTCCGTGCGGGCGAGCTCGATATTCTGATTGCGACGAACGTGGCGGCGCGTGGACTCGATATTCCCGAGATCACGCACGTCGTGAACTACGACGTGCCGCAGAACCCCGAGGAGTACGTGCACCGCATCGGGCGCACTGGCCGCGCGGGTCGCGAGGGCAAGGCGATCACCTTTGTGTGCGAGCGTGACATCAACGAGTTTGACGTGCTGCTCGAAGCATTCGGCGATCGACTGCGCAAGGAAGACCTCCACCTCTACGAATAGGGGCTTCGCCCTTCTCGCCCTGCTTCTTGATTGCTGGTCTCGGTGGTTACGGGGTCGAGCATCGTTAACGGGTGACGTATCGCGTCACTCGAACGTAACGGGTCACCTCAAAGGGTGGCCCGTCGCGATCCGGTACGCTGGTCGCGATGCACGCTGAAGCATTCATCGCAGACATGGCAATGGCGCTCGGCGTGGGACTCGCCGGGGGGCTTGTCGCGCGTTCGCTGAGCTTCTCGCCGATCATCGGGTACCTCCTCGCAGGCTTCATCCTGGGGCCGTTCACGCCGGGCTATGTCGCGCAGGCCGACACGATCGGCGTGCTCGCTGAGGTCGGCGTGGTGTTCCTGATGTTCGGGGTCGGGCTGCACTTCGATCTCCCGGGGCTTGCGATGACGCGTCGTGTGAGCGTGCCAGGGGCGCTCGTGAAGATGGCGCTGGTCGTGGCGATGGGCGTGGGCGCCGCGCGGCTGATGGGGTTCTCGGTCCTCGAGGGCGTCGTGTTCGGCCTCGCGATCAGCGTGGCGAGCACGGTCGTGCTCGTGCGTACGCTGCAGGAGGAGTCGCTGCTCGAGACGACGGCTGGGCGGACCTCTGTCGGCTGGGTGATCGTCGAGGACGTGGCGACCGTGTTCTTCCTGATCGTGCTGCCGCTGCTCGGCGCGGAGACGACGACGTGGCAAGCACTGCTCGCGCCGGTCGGCGGCGCGGTGCTCTTCGGGGTGCTGGTGTGGGTGCTCGGCCGGAGCCTGATTCCCTCGCTGCTGGCGTGGGTGGAGCGGGAGCACTCGCAGGAGCTGTTCGTGCTCGCGATCATGAGCACGGCGCTGGGCATTGCGAGCGTCGCGTACGTACTCGGACTCTCGGTCGCACTCGGGGCCTTCGTGGCGGGGCTGGTGGTCGGGCGTTCGCCGGTGAGCCAGCAGGCAGCCGACGGGGCGCTGCCGCTGCGTGACGCGTTTGGCGTGCTGTTCTTCGTCTCGGTGGGGATGCTGACGGACCCGGGCGCGATCATGTCGGCGCCGGGGCCGATGCTGCTCGTGATTGGCATCGTCACGGTGGGCAAGATGGTGTTTGGGGGGGTGGTGGCCTGGGCGCTGCGCACCTCGGTGCCGACGGCGGTGATGCTGGCGGTACTGTTGGCGCAGACCGGCGAGTTCTCGTTCATCCTGGCGCAGCAGGCGTTGCATCTCGGTCTG
>JBAXNX010000251.1:0-2451 GCA_037133575.1 Chloroflexota bacterium | reverse complement strand
ATGAGGCGGTGATCGAGTGGGTGCGGGGCACGTACCTCACCTCGTACCAGACGCGGCTGGGGCCGGAGCTGTGGGAGACGTACCTGGCGGAGTACACGCGGCGCATGGACGCGGCGATCGGGACGATTCGGCCGTTCCTGTACACGTACCCACGCATCCTTGCCTGGGGGCGGCTGGGGTAGGCCGTGAGCACGTTCGAGAAATGTTGGCTTGCAGCTGATCTCATTGTGCTCGGACTCGCGGGTGCGCTCTTCGTTTTCGATGAGGCAGCGTGGTCGATCGCAACCGCGGTTGGAACGATCGGCGCCACGTTGGCCGCGATGACCGCGATCATCCAGGCTAGAGCCCATCACGCAGACGACGTCCGATCTCAGATACGTCCGCTCGTAACCGTTGACGAGGTCGATCTGGTGCCAGACGGGATCGTCCTCTCAGTGCGCAACGTTGGCGTTGGACCGGCTATCGATGCTCGAGTCGACCTATGGGTCGAGTACGACGATGGCGAAGAGGTAAGCAATTCCACGATCACCCGCGAGCGTGTTGAAAATTCAGTCGGAGCGCCGCAGCTGTCGAAAGTAATTCCAAATCTCGGACCGAACGACCTGCGGAACGACATATTTCTTCCTTTCGAGCACGGAGCAGTTCGTGGTGAGTCTGGATGGGTTCGATGGAGCGCGTCGTACCTAAACGCGTTTGGTGAAAATGCGCGGCCTACATCCGCCGTTATCCCGACTAACAATGGGCAGCGAACGACAACCATGCTCGGCGCGCTGGAGATTACCGGCATCGCGTACAGGCACGACCTGATCACGGAGCCCGATGGCACTGAAGTCCTCGCGCTGAGCGTCGGGCCTGTTCTTACCAATCGCATCGATGCCCCTGTGCAGTACGTCATGCGGAAGCTGGAACCTGAAATCGAAGGACAGCGCGTGCCGTTCGATTTGGATGATCCCGAAGCCTTTTCCAGTACAGGAGGGGTCGTATATCCAAATCAGGCGACCCAGTTCTTTTCGCCGACGTTCCGAATTCGAACAGCCAGTTGGCCGATCGTCCTGACTGTCGACATGACGGTGCATGCGAGACGCGCAGGAGACAGGGCAATAACTGTCGAAGTCGTGAGAAAAGCAACCATCACGCTTAGTCATCCGGTGGCTCCACCGGATGGCTCACATACGCAGATGGCTCTCGGAACCAACTGGATCGGACTCCCGAGCAGCCGACTAGTCAGCGATGAGATGGATTGGAACTCAACTCGCGCCGAACCCACGAAAGAGCCGAACGCTGCCGCGTTGGACTCTGGCGTCTGACAGAGGCGGCGTACGCCGTCATGTCAGGAGGTCGGTGCTGTTGGCTCCCAGAGCTCAAGCTTGAGGCCGTTGGGATCGATCAGCCACGCGAACTTGCCGAAGGTGTCGTCGTCCTGGCGGCCGATGGGCTCGACGCCTTCGGTCTCTGCACGGGCGAGGACGCCGTCGAGGTCGTCGACCATGAGGTTGAGCATGTAGGGCGCGGCGGACGGCTCGAAGTAGTCGGTGTCGGCCTCGAACGGGGTCCAGACCTGGTAGGCGCGGTTGGCGGCGGGGAAGACGGCGCCGCCCCAGTCCTCGAGCGAGAAGCCGAGGACGCGCTCGTACCACTCGCGGGTGGCCTCGATGTTGTCGGTCTTGAAGAAGATGCCGCCGATGCCGAGTACCTGGGCCATACGTCCTCCACGGTGCGTGCGTTCGTCTAGGGTATGAGCCATGGCGATCGAGCTGGTCGTGTTCGACCTCGGTGGGGTGATCGTGCGCGCGGCGCGGACGTTCGCCGAGGCGTGGGTGATGGCGGGGCGCAGCGACCTCGAGATTCTCGAGGACACGGCGTTCCTCGAGCTGCTGCCGCCGATCGGCTACGCGTACATGAGTGGGCATATCTCGACGGATGAGTACAACACGCAGATTGCGGCGGCCGGCGGCGGTCGGTTCTCGCACGAGGAGTCTCGACGCATCCTCGATGCATGGGTGGCGGACGAGTATCCGGGCGTCGGTGACGTGCTCGATGCGATCGAGGCGTCAGGCGTGCGGACAGCGGTGCTGTCGAATACGAACGAGGCGCACTGGTCGCTGATCGAGGCGGAGCCGGCGCGCTATCCGAACATCTTGCGGCACTCCTCGATCTTCACGAGTCATGTGCTGCGCCTCGCAAAGCCTGACCTCGCGATCTTTCGTGCGGTGGAGGAGGCGACGGGCGTGGCGGGCTCGCGCGTGCTGTTCTTCGACGATGTGCTGGAGAACGTCGAGGCAGCTCGCGTCGCGGGGTGGCAGGCGGAGCAGATCGACCACACGGTGGAGTCGACGGCGCCGCAGCTGTTCTCGTTGCTGCGTGCGCACGGCGTGCTGACTTAGGCCGCAGCCGGACGGCGCGGCTTCGCCGCGGCCGGGCACGGTACGTGCTGAGCGCGCCGTGCCGGAA
>JBAXNX010000250.1:0-2482 GCA_037133575.1 Chloroflexota bacterium | reverse complement strand
TGGGCTACTTCCCCATCGAGGAGCTCTCGACCTTCCGCAAGAAGGGCACGCGCCTCCAGGGTCACTCCGTGCTCGGCAAGCCCGGTGGCGTCGACAACACTGCCGGCGCACTCGGCATGGGCCTGTCCTTCGGACTCGGCATCGCCCTCGGCGCGAAGCTTCGGGGTCTGACCGACGTCACCACTTACGTACTGATGGGTGATGGCGAGCAGCAGGAGGGCCAGGTCTGGGAAGCGGCGATGGCGTCGTCCTTCCATAAGGCCGACAACCTCGTCGCGATCATCGACCGCAACCGCATTCAAAACGACGACTTCGTCGAGAAGCAGATGGATCCGATGCCGATCGGCGAGAAGTACCGCGCGTTCGGCTGGGCCGTGCGCGAAGGCCTCGACGGCCACGACTTCGCGCAGGTCGAAGAAGGTCTGCGCTGGGCCCGTGACACCAAGGGCCAGCCCGCCTGCGTGATCTTCGAGACCACCAAGGGCAAGGGCGTCTCCTTCATGGAGAACAACCCTGGCTTCCATGGTGCCGCCCCCAACGCCGATCAGTTTGCTGCTGCCATGCAGGAGCTCGGAGCCCCCGTTTCGGAGGACCACACCGCATGACCACGACCGCTCCCGCACCCGCCGCAACGCGCGAGGCACTCGGCCCCACGCTGATCCGCCTGCAGAACGAGGGCCTGGACCTCGTCGTCGTCGACGCCGACCTTGGCGCCTCGACCTCGGCGCGTCGCTTCAAGAACGAGTTCCCGGAACGCTGGTTCGAGTTCGGCGCTGCCGAGCAGGACATGTTCTCCGCCGCCGCCGGCCTGTCGACGATGGGCTTCACCGTCTTCGCCAGCACTTTCGCGGTCTTCGCGGAGCACGCGTACGACCAGATCCGCATGAACATCGCGCAGCCCAACCTCAACGTGAAGATCGTCATCTCCCACGCCGGCGTCACCGTCGGTGAGGACGGCGCCAGTGCACAGTCCATCGAGGACATCGCGCTCTTCTCATCGCTGATGAACTTCCGCGTGATCGTCCCGGCCGATGTCGTCGAGGCAGCCGCCGCGCACGAGCTCGCCGCGAAGACGCCTGGCCCGTTCATGATTCGCACGGGTCGCTCGCGTGAGCGCGTCCTCTACCCCGACGGCGCGCGCCTGCAGCTCGGCAAGGCCGACATGCTGCGTGAGGGCACCGACGTCACCATCGTCGCCATCGGCACGATGGTCAGCCGCGCACTCGATGCCGCCGAGACGCTCGCGAACTCCGGCATCCAGGCCCGCGTGCTCAACATGGCCAGCGTGCGCCCCCTCGACGAGGACGCACTGGTCGCCGCCGCGCGCGACACCGGGGCCATCGTTGTCGCCGAGGAGCACCTCGCACACACCGGCCTCGGTGGCATGTGCGCACACGCACTCGCCACGAAGCTGCCCGTTCCCATGGAGTTCGTCGCCGTCCCGAACCGCTACGGCGAGTCCGGCACCTCGGCCGAGCTCATGGAGATCATGGGCCTCACCCCGGAGGGCATCGTCTCCGCCGTCCAGCGCGTCGTCGCCCGCAAGCGCTAACCCTCGAGGCTCACGTAACCACAGCGAAGGCCGCCCATCGGGCGGCCTTCGTATTAGTGCAGCGCTTCGAGGCGTTCGTGGAATTCGAGCCAGCTCGCGATGCGCTCGCGAGGCGGCTCGATGAGTGCTTCGGCGTTGTACTCCGCATGCCACAGGACCGGGAGCACGCTTGCGGGCAGCCCGTCGAGGTTCCGCTCGAAGTCATCGATGAGCACGTCGAGTTGTAGCGAGTCGCACAGCGCGGCTTTCGTCGTGCCACCTGAACTCACGAACTGACGGATATGCGGCGTTAGGCCGTGCATGTCGGACCAACGGACGGCGTTCTCGAGGCCCGCGTCACGCCGTGCGGTGACAACGAACAGCTCATGTGCATCGGCCAGTCGTTGGAGCACATCGACCACGTCGGCCACCGGCTGCATCTCGAACTGGTAGTCAGTTCGGTGCGTGTCGACGATCAGCTGCGTGTACTCGTCGGTCGTGAGCCCCGCAGGCCCGTTCGCAGCGATGCAGTCGAGGGCGCTCAACTGCAGGCCGTGCCTTGTGGAGGCATACGCGATCATCGCCGCAATGGCGTCGCAGATCACACCGTCGAAGTCGATGCCGATTCTCACGAGCGACGCTAAGGCATCTGCTCGTCGCCGGCGTCGTCTTCGTCCTCGAACTGATCGTCGTCGGCGAACACGCCGACTTCCTCGCCGCGCCACACCGTCACGATCAGGTCCTCGCGGTACGGGTCAGCCGTCGACACGATCTCCTCGTCGATCGCCGCGAGGAGTTCGTGCATCTGCTCGTCGCTCAGCGACTGGTGGATGTTCAGCGTCGCGTGCGTCGCCGAGGCCGTGTAATGCACGTCGACCCGACCGAGCGAGTGCTCGCCGTCGTTGATCGTGTACACCTCGGAATACGGCGTGCGCGCCTCGCGCTCGAAGT
>JBAXNX010000249.1:0-2495 GCA_037133575.1 Chloroflexota bacterium | reverse complement strand
CGAGTCGCGGCGATCACACTGCTGCTCGTCGCGATTGCGCGGCCTCAGCGCGGCCTCGCCATGACGTTCATTCCAGAGCAAGGCATCGACATGGTGCTCGCACTCGATATGTCCGGCTCGATGGCGCAGTCGAACGGTCGAGGTCAACCGTCGCGCCTCGAGGCCGCAAAGACGGTGGTGCGCGACTTCGTGTCGACGCTCGAAGGTGACCGCGTCGGCGTGATCATCTTCCAGGCACGCTCACTCGTACTCTCGCCGCTCACCGTCGATCGCATCGCCGTGCAACGAGCCGTCGAGGGCACGCAGCCCGGCCTACTGCCGGATGGCACAGCGATCGGACTCGGCGCGGCGGAGGGCCTCAATCTCCTGCGCAATTCGCCTGCGCGCAGCCGCGTGCTGGTGCTGCTGACCGACGGCCAGAACAATGCGGGCGACATCCAGCCGTTACAGGCGAGTCAGCTCGCCAAGACGCTGGGCGTGCGCGTGTACACCATCGGTTTCGGCCCGCGCGACACCGCCGACGTCGACCGCGCCGTGCTCAAGCGCATCGCATCCGATACCGGCGGCGCGTTCTACGACGCCTCGACACAGTCAGAGCTCGCGAAGGCCTACGGCGACATCGGGGCGCTCGAGCGCAGCCGCGTGGGCGAACGTCGCTTCACGCGCTACGACGAGCTTGCGCCGTGGCTCGTTGGCAGTGCACTTGCACTCCTCGCGATCGAGGTCGCATTGCGCTCGACGATCTTCCGGAGGACGCCATGAGCGCCCTCCAACTCGGGATGCCGCTCGGGCTGCTGGCCGCCCTCGTGCTGCTGCCCGTCGTCCTCGCATGGCTGCTCGAGGCACGCGCGCAACGTCGAGTCAGCCGCGCGTACGGTGGCGACACACTCCGCGTCGGTCGCAGCCGCACGCTCGTCACGCTGCGCCGAGCGCTGCTCGTGCTGGCAATCGCCAGCACTGCGGTCGCACTGGCACGCCCGCAGTGGGGGACGGCCAAGACGGCGGTGCAGCGTCAGGGCATCGATGTCGTGGTCGTACTGGATATCTCGCGCTCGATGCAGGCGGCGGACATCCAGCCCTCACGAGCACGCGCTGCTGCTGCTGGGCTCGCCGAGATGCTGCGTCATCTCGGAGGTGACCGTGTCGGCCTCGTCACCTTCGCTGGCACCGCCTTCGCGCGCTCGCCGCTCACACTCGACACCGAGGCAATCGCGGACCTCGTGAACCGAGCGCAGCGCGAGAACGCGCTGGTGGGTCCGGGCACCGATGTCGGTGCAGCAATCACCGCATCGCTGCGCCTGCTCGACGTGCCCGACCGCGCATCGACGCGAGCGATCGTGCTCATCTCCGACGGCGAGGACCTCTCAAACACCCAGAACGAGGCCGTCACCGCAGCGCGGAAGGCGAACGTACGCATCTACACCGTCGCTGCGGGCACCGAATCGGGCGCGCTCGTCCCCGCGGGTGAGGGCGCTCAGCCCGGTGCAGCAAACGTCGTGAGCCGCGCCGACCGCGCGACGCTCGCACGCATCGCCAACGACACGGGCGCGAGTACACGCGATGTCAGCACGCTCGCAGGACTGGCGGTCGAACTCGCTCGGCTGCAGCAGTCTGAGCTTGATAGCAACAGCCAGGACGTGCCGATCGAGCGGTTCCAGTGGCCGCTCGCACTCGCGATCCTGGTGTTGCTCGCGCACACCCTCATCCCTGAGGCCACCGCATCACGAAGCACTTCCAAGCATGCGCAGAACGTACCGAGTCCGCGACGCATCCTCGGCGTGGGCGGGCTGCTGCTCGCGTTGCTGCTCGGTGCATGCAGCGGCAGCGCGCCATACCAGAAGGTACACGCCGCGAATGCCGAGTACCTGCGTGGGCGCTTTACGCAAGCGCTCGCGCTGTACGCGACGGCGAAGCAGCTTGCCTCGACGGACCCGATCGTGGACTACAACATCGCCAACACGCTGCTGCGGCTCGATCGCTTCGACGACGCCGTCTCGTCGGCAAAAGGCGCCGCGACCACGACGAAGGACGGCACGCTGTACGCGCAGGCCACCTACACGGCGGCGAGCGCGGCCTTCCGCCGCGGCAACCTCGTCGAGGCGCGTGACGGCTTCATCACCGTGCTGCAGCGTGACCCGAACGACGCCGACGCGCGGCACAACCTTGAGGTCGTGCTGCACGCGATTCAGCGCACGCCGCCGCAGGCCACACCAACACCGACGCCTCCGCCCTCGAACGGCCAGGGCAGTGGCCCAGGCGCCTCACCGCCGCCCGGTGGGGGCCAGCCACAACCCGGGCAAGGCCAGCCTTCAGGCACACCAAGCGCTGGCTCGGGGCAACCGAGTGGACAGCCCGGCCAGCCCGGTGGTCAGCCAGGGCAAGGTGGCGGAGCGACGACACCCGGTGGCACAAGCGCCGACGCACAGCGCGCGGCTGACGAAGCGCTGCGCGCGGCACTCGCTGGCCTGCCGGCAGACCTCACGCCTGAGCAGGCC
>JBAXNX010000248.1:0-2497 GCA_037133575.1 Chloroflexota bacterium | reverse complement strand
GAAGCGCTACTCGCCCGGCTCGACCACGCACCACCGCTCGAGGTAGCCGCTGACCCCGTAGCCGCGCGTGTCCTCCGGCACCGTCTCGTCGAGCGCGCGCAGCACCAGCGCGAGCTGCTGCCGCACGTACTCCACGTCCGAGCGCGTCCAGTCCGCCGGCAGCCGCACCTCGACGCTCCGCCCCTCCTCGAGGGGGAAGCGCAGCAGGATGGTGTTGGGGGGTGGGGGAGTGGTCATAAATGCGCCTGTAGAACTTGTGTTCGTATATTCTGGCTGTTATCCTCGGGGACATGCCGACGCGATGCTATCAGGTGATGGGATTTGAGCGGATTGATGAGCGTGTGACGCTCTCGATCAACACATACTCCATGGCTGCGCCGCAGACCAACATCCTCGATCTGCTGAGGCAGGTCGCGCCGTCTGCGGCGTTGGTGGGTCCGAATCGCAACTTGTTCGAGACTGCCTATCTCTATCGCGTGGCTCCCAATGAACTTCCGGCAGCGGTGGCACTTCTCCAGAGCCACGTCAGCCCAGTAGTGAGCGTGATGCTTGCGGAGTGCGAGCTTGCATTGTGCCTCGACTTCTATCAGCACCCAGATGAAGAGCAGGGTGGCTGGTCCAAAACGGCGGTGGGTGCACTGGTTCACGCGACCAAGTATGGCGGACAAGGCCGCCTCGCCGGCCCTCAACTTGCGGAGCAAGTGATCAATTTTGTGAAAGCGCATCCAGTTCTTTCGAAGGTGGATGCGGTGGCAGCTGTTCCGAGTTCTCAATCAATCGGCGCCGCTGAGCGGGGCCTTGCCTACGGTGTTGCCAAGTACCTAGCAGATGCGTTGGGAGTCTCGTTGGTCGCTCTATCGCGGAGCGCCCGTACGGAGCACCCCCAGAAGAACGTTCGCGACGGAGACCCCGAAGCGAATCAGGCGGGAACCATGGAAGCGAGTCTCCAAGTAGCGCAGCGGCGGGTTTTGATCATCGATGACCTGATGCGTCATGGCAGTACGGTTCGCGAGGCGGCGCGCGCGCTCAGAGCGGCGGGCGCTGATCGGGTCTATTCGCTCACTCTTGCGAAGGAGCATACGGGGACTCGTGGTTACCGCTTCTAGAAACCGAGTTATCGTCTCGGATATGAGCATGGTTGAGCCAAAACATTCAGGCTGGGCTGTTTGGGGCAATGCTGAGTTGCTCGGACGCCTGGCCGTGGGGATTTGTGGCGCTCGTGATGCTGATGAGCAGGCGATTGAACTATCCGAGCGCTTTGGGCGGCTCATGGCGGAAGTCGGCCTTGTCGTAATCTCGGGAAATGCTCGAGGAGTCGACGATGCAGCTCAGTTCGGGGGGTTGGATGCAGGTGGCTCGGTGATTTCCGTACTCGCCGAAGGGCTTGCTGATTGGAACCCTCGGCTGCGATATCGCCCACTTATCAATGATCTCAATTACGCGGCGGTCAGCGAGTTCGAGGCTGATGCTGGTTGGCAGGCATGGCGGGCCATGCAGAGAAACGGAACGATTCTCGATCTTGCTCGCGCTCTTGTTGTCGTCCAGTCAGGTACTTCTGGCGGGACTTGGAACGCCGGGCTTGAAGCACTTCGACGCGGTACTCCGTTGCTCGTGGTCCAGCGACAATCCAAGCCAGAGACCGAGGGGAATGCCCATTTGATTGCGAGGGGAGGAATTCCGGTGAACACAGTTAAAGCACTAAAGACTCTCCTTGAGGCGATCCGTGATGGAGACACGCTTCCCAACGGTCAGCAAACTCTCCTTTAGCCTTGCTCCGTTGCCGCCCGCAATCCCTCTCCGCCCCATCCCCAGCCGTGCGATAATGGGCTCCGATCGCGCCTCGCGCCGCTTGGGTGCGTCGCGGCGGGGCCCGGCGATCCTCGAGGACTGACGCATCCGCACTACGCGGGGTTGTGACACGTGACGACTGCTTCCGGGGCCGCGGCGTTGCCGCTGGCGCATGTGCTGCCTGTGACCGCCGAGGTGAACGCGGCGGGGCGCCTCTCCGTCGGGGGGTGCGACCTCCGCGACCTCGCGGACCGCTTCGGCACGCCGCTCTACGTCTACGACACCGCCACCCTGCGCGCCCAGCTGCGCGGCTACCGCGAGGCGTTCACCGCCGCCTACCCGGACAGCGAGCTGCTCTACGCCTCCAAGGCGTTCCTGAACCGCCCGTTCGCCCGCTTCATCGCCTCCGAGGGCTTCGGGTTCGACGCCGTCTCCAGCGGGGAGATCGCCACGCTCGCCTCGGCGGGGGTGGACCTCGGGCGGGTGTACCTGCACGGCAACAACAAGACGCCCGAGGAGTTGCGCTACGCGGTGCGCTCCGGCGTCGGCCGCATCGTCATCGACGGCGAGTGGGAGATCGAGCTGCTCGAGGGCATCGCCGCCGAGCTCGGCCAGACGCAGCGCGTGCTGGTGCGCGTGTCCCCCGGCATCGACGGGCACACGCACGAGAAGACCACCACCGGCATCCTCGACTCCAAGTTCGGGCTGC
>JBAXNX010000247.1:0-2500 GCA_037133575.1 Chloroflexota bacterium | reverse complement strand
GGCACCGCGATCACGCTTGCCGCGAACGGGCTCACCGAGGATGACGAGCGCGCCCTTGCGATGAAGTTCGAGGGCGCACGCCACGACGACTACCGCCAGGTGATCAAGAGCGCGCGCAAGTTCATCGCGCACGTCGACCAGGAAGACCGGAGCCACGACTACCGCTTCGCCGAGGTCGAAAGCCTCGAGGAGGAGCTGAACAAGGTCCGTCGCCAACTCACGCTGGTGCGCGACCGCGACACCTTGCGCATGCCGCTGGGCGATGAAGCCATCGAGTCCGTCACCGCCGCCGAGGCGCGACTCCAGCAGTACCTCGACCACGCGTACCAGGAGGAGAACATCGAATGAGTGCCACAGCGTTCTTAGTCGCGGCCACATTCCTCGCCTCTGCCGTTGAAGCGGTCGAGGCGCTGACGATCGTGCTCGCGGTCGGACTGACGCATGGGTGGCGCACGGCGCTACTCGGCGTGATCGCAGGATCGGTCGCGCTCGCCGTGATCGTCGCGGCGCTCGGGCCAGCGCTGGTATCGGTCATTCACCTCGACCAGCTGCAAGTCCTGATCGGCGTGCTGCTGCTGATCTTTGGCCTGCAGTGGCTGCGCAAGGCGATCCAGCGCTCGGCCGGCCAGCGCGCGATGCACGACGAGGAGGCTATCTTCCAGCGCCAGGTCTCGTCGCTCGGTGCGACGCCAGATCCAGTGAAGTCCGACATCGACTGGAATGGCTTCGTCGTCTCCTTCAAGGGTGTCTTCCTCGAAGGTCTCGAGGTCGTCTTTATCGTGCTGACCTTCGCCGCGAGCCGTGACGGCGCGCTCGGCCCCGCCATCCTCGGCGCAGTGCTGGCGTTCGTGCTTGTGTGCGCCGTCGGGACAGTGGTGCATCGCCCGCTCGCGCGCGTGCCGGAGAACACCATCAAGTGGGTCGTCGCGGTGCTGCTGATCTCGTTCGGCACGTTCTGGGGCGGCGAGGGCATTGGCGTCGAGTGGTCGCTCGGAGACCTCACGATTCCGGTGCTCGCGGCGGTCTACGCGGTCGCCGGCCTCGCACTCACGAGCATGCTGGCGAGGCGTACTGCGGCCCTCCGCATGCGCACGGAAGGGGCGGTGCGATGAAATACGTCACTGGCTTTGCGATGTTCTGGTGGGACTTCATCGTGGGCGACTCGATCGCTCTCGCCATTGGTGGCGTCGCTGTGCTGCTGATCGCCGCGGGCCTGGTGCGTGCTGACCAGCAGATGGTCGTGCAGCTCGCGATGCCGGCGATCGTGGTCGCCACGCTCGCCGTGAGTCTGCTGCGAGGCGACTCGTAGCGTTCGAGCCGTCGCGCGCCTCGGCTCGAGCCAGAACGTAGGGCTCTCCCCAATCCACGCCCGTGTGACCTCCGCCGACGATCGTTTTGCGGAGGTCACGACCATGAACGAGTCCACATTCGAGCAGGGTGGCTTCGACGCCAACGAGGCGCGGCGCATCGCCGTCCCAGCGTCGCTGTTCACCGACGGCCCCCAGCCGCCGTTCGTGCTCTTCGACCGTCGCGGCCGTCGCGCTGACCTCGCCATCGCGCGCACCGTCTACGTCTCGCCCTCCGACGAGCTCGCCCTGGACACCTTCCTTCGAGGCGGCATTGCGCGCATTGCCGAGTCACGCCGCATCACGCAGTTCGCGCGTGCCTGGGCGCTGCATCACGTCCTGATCAACGAGGTCGACCTCGCGCTGCGCGTGTTGCCTGACCTCAACGCCATCCCGCGCCTCACCCCGATCGTCGAGATCGCCGCGACGCAGGTCGCGCAGGATCCCGGCGCCTACCTCGCGGAGGTCGCGCACACCGTGCAGTCACCAGCGACCCATGCTGTCGCGACAGCGCTCTACGCGCTCACGCTTGCGGCCAGCGAGGGGCTCGATGACCGCATCAGCCTCGTGCGCATCGGAACGGCAGCGCTGCTCGCGGATGTCTCGAAGTTCCGCATGCCGCGCCTCGTCGCGCGCGGCGCTGACCTCACCGACGGGGAGCGCGAGCTCCTCCGCACGCACGCTCAGCACGGCGCCGACCTGCTCGGTCTCGCCGGCGTGCGCGACAAGACGCTGCTCGACGCCGTGCGTCTCCACCACGAGCGTTGGGACGGTCGAGGCTACCCGGAAGGCATGCGAGGCGCCGCGATCCCGCTCGAGGCGCGGATCCTCCGCATTGCCGACGCGTACGCCGCCCTCACGGTCGACCGGCCCGACGCTCCTGGGCTCCGTGGCTACGAGGCGCTGATGGAGATGGCCCAGTCCGACGGCGAGTTCGAGCCGCGCTTGCTGCGCTCGTACGTGCGCGCCCTCGGCCGTGCGCTCAGCGTGAACGCGCGCTGGACGACGCCCGACGACCGCGAGCTCCAGACCGACGAGAGCAACCTCACGCAGATCAGGGACGTCGCATAGCGCACCGGCGCGTAGACGCCGGGCCCGAGGTGCGTACACCTCGTATCCTCGTCCCATGACGAGTGATCCCCAACATCACGAGG
>JBAXNX010000246.1:0-2523 GCA_037133575.1 Chloroflexota bacterium | reverse complement strand
AGCCACCGAGGCCGGCGCCGCGCTGGCGGCCGACCGCGTCGATCTCGTCGACGAAAACGATGGCGGGCGCGTTGTGCTTGGCCTGGTCGAACAGGTCACGCACACGGCTGGCACCGACACCGACGAACATCTCCACGAACTCGGAGCCCGAGATCGAGAAGAAGGGGACGCCGGCCTCGCCGGAGACAGCGCGAGCAAGCATGGTCTTGCCGGTGCCGGGAGGGCCGATCAGCAAGACACCGTGCGGGATGCGCGCGCCGAGGGCGGCGAACTTCTCCGGGTACTTGAGGAACTCGACGATCTCGGCAAGCTCCTGCTTGGCCTCTTCCTGACCGGCGACGTCCACGAACGTCACGGTCGGCTTCTGGCCGGTGAACATACGAGCGCGGCTACGGCCGAAGGACATTGCCTGAGAATTTGTACCCTGCGCCTGCCGCATCATGAAGACGAAAATGGCACCGAAGAGCAGCAGGGGCAGGAAGTTGAACAGGATCGAGAAGAGGTTCCCGACCTGGCTCGGGCCCTTGATGTCGACTGCGACCTGGTCCTTGGAGGTGCCGACGGCGATGCCGTTCTGGCGCAGGATCTCCTCTACGGAGGAGGAGGCCTCCTTACGGGAGCGGACGGTGTCCTGCTCGCCGCGGAGCTTCACGTCGAGTTGATCGCCGTTGACGGTGACTTTCTCGACGTTGCCAGCCTTGGCGCTGGCGATGACCTCCGAAATCGGGACATCACGCGAGCCTGCGGGCGGGCGAAAGAACATCACCACGACGAGCGCGATGCCGCCGAGGATGATGAGGTAGATAAAGGAATTACGAATCCAACGTGCGTTCACCGGCAGGTCCTTCTGGGAGTCTGTTCGGCCATGGAGCAGGCGCTCCGCGTACGCGTTCCAGTGTAGCACCGGGCTTTTGGCCTTCCGCCAGTGTTCTCATGTGTCATTCGTGGTGGTTTTGTGTAACGCGTCGGTAGGAGGACGGTGCTGAGCGAGTCACGTATCCTCCGACACAGGTACTAGCAGCAAGGTGCGCCGGGAAGTCTGGTCGGCAGTCGATTCGTCGATCGTTGAACCAGGAGCACCGCATGCCTCCGAGCACTCCCGCCCGCATCTTCAGTCGCGGCTCATGGTCCGAGGCTGCGCGCATTGCGGCGATTCTGCGCAAGGAAACAGTCAGCGGCGCGCTGGTGCTGGGAGCCGCTGTGCTGGCGCTGGTCTGGGCCAACTCCCCATTCGAAGATTCGTATCACGCGCTGCGCGACGCCCGCATCGGGCCAGCCTCGCTCCATCTGAATCTCGCGCTCAGCGCATGGGCATCGGACGGATTGCTCGCGCTGTTCTTTTTCGTGGTGGGACTGGAACTCAAACGCGAATTCGTTGCGGGTGACCTGCGGTCTCCACGTCGAGCCGCGCTTCCGGTGTTCGCGGCGGTCGGGGGGATGTTGGTCCCTGCCGCACTGTTCGTCGTCGTGAACCTCGGCACGACAGATGGCGCTCTCCGCGGCTGGGCGATCCCCACCGCTACGGATATCGCATTCGCGCTGGCAGTGCTGGCGATCGTCGGGACACACCTTCCAATCGGCCTCCGTACGTTCCTGCTGACGCTGGCGGTGGTGGATGACCTGCTGGCGGTCGTCATCATCGGCATCGCCTATACGAGCCACCTCCAACTGGGCTTTCTCGTGGTGGCGCTGCTCCCGCTCGCATGCTTCGCGGTTGCCGTTCAGCGGCGCATCCGCTCCTGGTGGTTGCTCCTGCCGCTGGCAACGCTGACCTGGGCGCTCGTTCACGCGTCCGGGGTGCACGCCACGATCGCCGGGGTACTGCTGGGGTTTGCTGTGCCCGTCGCCCTCGACAGGACCGGAGCGGAACCTGCATTGGGATCGGGGCTGGCGGAGCATTTTGAGCACCGGTTCCGCCCGATCTCAGCCGGATTCGCCGTGCCGGTGTTCGCGCTGCTGGCCGCCGGAGTGCATATCGGAGGCATGAGCGGATTCGTGAGTGCGCTGACGGATCGTGCGGCGCTGGGCGTGGTCGTCGGACTGGTGCTGGGGAAGACCGTTGGGATCTTCGGGACGACATACCTGCTCTCGCGTTTTACGCACGCAGAACTCGACGAGGACATTCGCTGGCTGGATGTGCTCGGGGTCTCGGTCCTGGCGGGGATCGGGTTCACCGTTTCGCTGCTGATCGGCGGCCTGGCGTTTGGTGCCGACGACCAGCGCAACAGCCATGTGACTATTGGCGTGCTCGTCGGGTCGGTGCTCGCCGCAGTGATCGCCGTCGGGATTCTCAGCGTGCGCAACCGTGTGTATCGACGCATAGCGGAAGCCGAGTCGCGAGATGCCGATCACGACGGCGTACCCGACGTCTACCAGACCTGAACTCAGCCGCCACGCTGCCCAGTGTGCAGGAATTGTTTGGTAGTCCTCGTGGTATCGCCGTAGGATTGGCGCATGAGCGCGATTGTGCCGACTTGGCGGGCTGAGCGGGCGTACTGGAAGGCCGGGTACGCGCGTGTGGCC
>JBAXNX010000245.1:0-2563 GCA_037133575.1 Chloroflexota bacterium | reverse complement strand
TCTCGAAGCCGCGTTCGCATTTCACGCTCGTCCTGGAAGCGCTTCGTGATGTCGCGCGCGCCGCACAGCACGCCCACGACCGCATCGCTCGAGTCATGCACCATCGCGAACGTCAGCTCGACGTAGATCGCCTCGCCGTTGCGCTCTGATCGCGTGGGCAGTGCCTGGCCTCGGTACTTGGTCTCGCCGGCTGTCAGCGCGCGGTCGAAGCCCGTCCAGTGCGCCTCGCGGAACCGCTCCGGGATGATCAGGTCGAGCGACTGCCCGATCGCCACCTCGGCGCTGTGGCCGAAGACTTCCGTCGCCGCCGCATTCCACATGCGAATCACGCCCTCGCGGTCGGCGAAGATCAGCGCATCGGGCGCCTGCGCCAGCAGCTCTGCCTCAGATACGCCCACAATGTCATTCGTCATCACAATCTCCCGAGTCCGCCCAAATCCAGACGAGGCGCGACACCCCCGCGAGGCGAACGCCACGCCCGCTTTACGATCCCGCAACGCCTACCCCCCACCCTAAGGGCGCACGAGGGGAGCGCAAACATGCGCACGAACCATATTCGCAACGAGGGTGCAGAGAAGGAACGGGTCCCCGAGCGTCCTCCGACCCCTGTCCCCCAGCAGCCCGGCCCAAGTTCGCCACAGACCGGTGGCCCGCTGGAGCCGTCGTGGCGCGAGCCACAGGCGCCCGTCGCCCCTGCGGTCCCGATCTAGTGCTCGCCGAGCGCGCTACCAGGCTCGAAACGCTCACCGAGTGGGGTGCGTTGCTCGACCACGCCTCGGCGCTGCAAGACACAACAATCGCCGAGCTGTTCGCGACTGACGCGACTCGCGGCACACGCTTCAGCGTGGAGGTCGCTGGCCTCTACCTCGACTACTCGAAGCACCGCATCGATGACGAGGGGCTCGAGCGCCTGCGTGCGCTCGCCGAGGCGCGTGACCTGCGCGGCCGCCTCGATGCGATGTTCCGAGGCGACATCGTGAACCACACCGAGCAGCGCCCCGCGCTGCACACGGCGCTGCGTGCTCCGCGCACCGAGTCGGTGCTCGTCAACGATCACGACGTCGTGCCGGACGTGCATGCGGTGCTCGGCCAGATGGCCGTGTTTGCCGAGCGTATCCGCACGCGGGAGTGGCGAGGCTTCACGGGCCGCCCGATCGTCAACATCGTGAACATCGGCATCGGTGGCTCCGACCTCGGCCCGCGCATGGCGACCGAGGCGCTCCGCATGTACGCGGACCGCGCGCTGACCGTGCGCTTCATCTCCAACGTCGATTCGACCGACTTCTTCGAGGCCGTGCGCGATCTCGATCCCGCCGAGACGCTCTTCATCGTCGCGTCGAAGTCCTTCACGACGCAGGAGACCATGGCGAACGCCCGCGTCGCACGAGGCTGGTGCCTCGCCGCGCTACGTGACGAGCGCGCGATCGCGCGCCACTTCGTCGCCGTCTCCACCAACCTCGAGGCTGTCGAGGCCTTTGGCATCGACCCCGCCAACGCGTTCGGCTTCTGGGACTGGGTCGGCGGTCGTTACTCGCTGTGGTCCGCGATCGGCCTCGCCACGATGGGCGCGGTGGGGCCACGTCACTTCGCCGAGCTGCTCGCCGGCGCGCGAGAGATGGACGAGCACGTCCGCACCGCGCCGTTCGACCAGAACATGCCGGTGCTCATGGGCCTGCTCGGTGTCTGGTACGCCAACGGCTTCGGCGCGGAGAGCATCGGCGTGATGCCGTACGACGAGTACCTCGCGCGCCTACCCGACTACCTCCAGCAGCTCACGATGGAGAGCAACGGCAAGCGCGTCACGGCATCAGGGCCGACGAGTCATGCGACCGGCCCGATCTACTGGGGCGCCGCCGGCACGAACGGGCAGCACTCGTTCTTCCAGCTGCTGCACCAGGGCACACACCTCGTGCCGTGTGACCTGATCGGCTTCGCCCGCTCAGCGCACAAGCCCGACCCACAGCACGACCTGCTGATCGCGAACATGTTCGCGCAGGCCGAGGCGCTCGCCTTCGGCACCGGTGACGAAGACATCGAGGAAGCACGCATCTGCCCCGGTAACCAGCCCACATCCGTGATCCTCGCGGACGAGCTGTCACCGCGCACGCTGGGCGCGTTGATCGCGCTCTATGAGCACATCGTGTTCACGCAGGCGGTGATCTGGGACATCGACCCGTTCGACCAGTTCGGCGTCGAGCTCGGCAAGCAGCTCGCCAATCGCCTGCTGCCCGAGCTTCGAGGCGAACTCACGCTCGAGCCACACGACTCGTCGACCTCGGCGCTCGTCGCCCGCTATCGAGCGATGCGCGCTACGGCTGCACGACCGGTGACAGCCGCGCAACCACTGTCGTCGCCCCAACGACGTGATCGCCCGTGGCAACGAGCACCGTGGCATCCGCGGGGAGACGCAACGTCACCTGCGAGCCGAACTTGATCATCCCGAGGCGCTGACCAGCCTCGACCACCGTCGGTACGCCGATCCACGGCACGATTCGTCGTGCGACCAGCCCGCTGATCTGCGTCACCACGCACGGCCCGTGTGGCGTCTCGAGGTAGTGCGCCA
>JBAXNX010000244.1:0-2565 GCA_037133575.1 Chloroflexota bacterium | reverse complement strand
CTCGACATCTAGGTGTGACGACGTCTGAGGTCGCGGGCTAGAGCGCGCCCACCCACGCACCGAGTCGGTCCGCGAGGCCATCCGGATACACGCGATGGGTGCCGGCGAGGACCTCGGCCAGGGGTAGCCAGCGCGAGATGAAGCGCGCCTCGCCCTCGATCGCGATCATGGGCTCGAGGTTGGCCGGCTCGGCGCCCGGAGCGGGCGCACAGACGTACTCGTAGACGATCTCGTGGCCCTGGCGGCCCTGATAGGTGAAGAGGTTCTCGTTCGTGCCGAGGCAGGCGAGCACCTCAATGGGCATCGCCAGCTCCTCGAGCAGCTCGCGGGCGACCGCCTCCTCGGCGTACTCGCCGAACTCGACGCCGCCGCCCAGGGGTCGGTAGAAGGTCTGCTGCTTCACGGTGTCGTAGCCCTCGGCGCAGAGCAGGTGGTCGCGCCAGAGCAGGAGGGCGAGCGCGAGCACGCGGATGTGCTGCGGAGGCGGTGGGCCGGGCTCGATGCCGGGGAGCGGAGCGGGCTCGTGTCGAGGCTCTGGGGGCACTGTTGCTCCGGGTTTAGGGCTCCGGGTTTCGGCGAGGTTGGTGGTAGGATACCGGCGGCGCAGCCTAGGCGCGTGCCATTTCATACCGCATACACGAGTTGGAGACCGACCATGGCCAAGGAGCTGTACGCGCTCGGCGAGGTGCCCCCGCTGGGTGAGGTGCCGGAGCGAATGCTGGCGAGCCTGATCCGCCCGTCGCGCTTCGGCCCGCCGAAAGACGCGTTCCAGATCGAGGAGATCCCTGTTCCGGAGGTCGGCCCGAAGCAGGTGCTGGTCTACGTGATGGCCGCCGGCACGAACTACAACAACGTCTGGGCGGCACTCGGCCAGCCCGTCGACGTGATCGGCGCGCGCATGCGCCGTGGCGCGACCGAGGAGTTCCACATCGGTGGCTCCGACGCGTCCGGCATCGTCTGGAAGATCGGCTCCGAGGTCACCAACGTGAAGGTTGGTGACGAGGTCGTGCTGTCCTGTGGCATGTGGGACGAGAACGCCCCCGACATCAAGATGGGGGCCGACCCGATCACCTCGCTCTCCAACAAGATTTGGGGTTACGAGGAGAACTGGGGCTCGTTCGCCCAGTACTGCCTCGTCGACCACTACCAGTGCTTCCCGAAGCCGAAGCAGCTGTCGTGGGAAGCCGCAGCGGCCTACATGCTGGTCGGCGCTACCGCGTATCGCATGCTCGCTGGCTGGGCGCCGCACACCGTCCAGGCCGGTGACCCGGTGCTGGTCTGGGGCGGTGCGGGTGGCCTCGGCACCATGGCAATCCAGATCGTGAAGGAGATGGGCGGCATTCCGATCGCCGTGGTCTCCGGCCCGGAGCGCGCCGAGTACTGCATGCAGCTCGGTGCAAAGGGCGTGATCGACCGCCGCGAGTTCAACCACTGGGGCCGACTGCCCGACCTCGATGACGCTGACGCCTTCGGCACGTGGATGACCGGAGCTCGGGCGTTCGGCGCGAAGTTCTGGGAAGTGCTGGGCGAGCGCAAGAACCCGAAGATCGTCTTCGAGCACCCGGGCGAGGCAACGATCCCGACCTCGATCTACCTGACAGACAACGCCGGCATGGTGGTGATCTGTGCGGGCACGTCCGGCTACAACGCCGACGTCGACCTGCGCTACCTGTGGATGCGCCAGAAGCGATTGCAGGGCTCGCACTTCGCGAACACCGAGCAGTGCGCGGCCTTCAACCAGCTGGTCGCGGACGGTCGCATCGACCCGTGCCTGTCTGAGACGTTCGAGTTCGACCAGGTCGGCGAGAGCCACCAGGCGCTCTACGAGAACCGACACGCACCGGGCAACATGGCGATCCTCGTGAACGCCACGCGTCCCGGCATGACGACGCTCTCTTAATGGCTGAGGGCGATCGCTGCTACTTCTGCACCCTGCGACCTCGTGAGGAGATCGCTATCGCTCGTTGGCACCCTGAGGAGCCTGACGAGCAGGAGCGTTTGACGATTCACCTGTGCGGCAAGCACATGGAGCGACTGCAGAAGGCCGGCACGCGCGGCTGGGCGCAGAAGGACTACGTCTACAAGCAGGGCTTCTGGTAGCGGCGCGGCGCTTCTCGCCCTGCGTGACGTTGCGAATCGAGGCGGACCGAATGGTCCGCCTCTTCTTGTGTGCGCTCCATGACTCGTGACACGCGCGCAAGCGGCAGCGGGCGACCGCGACTCGGCTGCAACTGCTCGGGCGGTTCGATGGATGTGCCCACTCTGGGCGCGACGGCGCTGAGCGCCCGATGGAGGACAGCGATGACTCGAGAGCAGCAGCGGGAGAACCAGGAGCAGGCGCGCCAGGCGCAGCCGCAACAAACCGGCGCCCGACAAGAACCTCGATACCCGGAGCAGGCTCAGCCGACTCCGCAGGCGGCGCCGGACGCACACGAGGCACAGCAGCAGGACTTGGCCCAGTCAGGCACTCGCAAGCAGGCTGACCCAGAGCGCGAAATCGAGCGGGCAGCAGGTCAACAGGAGCCTGCCCAGCAGCAGGCGCAGCAGGCGCAGCAGGCGCAGCAG
>JBAXNX010000243.1:0-2567 GCA_037133575.1 Chloroflexota bacterium | reverse complement strand
AGCGCGAACGGCTTCACGCCGATCTCTTCGGGCTCCAGGTAGTAGCTCTTCTCGTAGAAGGTCGGGTCGATCTCTTCGGCGTTCACGAAGGCGGTGAGGCTGATCGTCTGCTTGCTTGGCAGTGGGAGTGACTCGAAGTCCTCGTCATCGAGGATGACGTAGTGGTCCTTCTCGTACTCGTAGCCGCGCACGATCTCGTCCGTGGGGATCTCGATCTCCTCGGCCGCGCAGTAGCGGGCGTAGCGGACGCGTGAGTGATCCGATTCGTGGAGCTGCCGGAAGGAGATGTCCTTGTCCTCGGTCGCCGTGAAGAGGCGGACGGGGATGCTGACGATCCCGAAGCTGATGGCGCCTCGCCAGATCGAACGGTTGCTGCGCGGCATGGGGAGACCTCGCTCACTCTCGTCGTGGGCTACTGTCGAATTTGCATAGACAGTATAGGTGACGTGGCCCGCTAGGTTGCAGCGGTGACGCTGACGGCAGGCTGCGAGCGCTATCGACTGGCTATCGAGGTCGCCCGACTACCCGAACTGGCTACCAGGAGCCACCGCCACCACCGCCACCACCACCGCCCGAGAAGCCGCCACTTCCGAAGCCACTGCTGCCGGAGCCGCCGGGCGTCGAGACGAGCGCGCTCGAGGTGGTGTCAGCGAAGCCGTTCATGGCGCTGGCGAAGTAGAGCGCGTTGAAGGCGCCGCTGGATGCGTACCAGGTCGGTGCGGTCAGGGCGAGGCCCTCGAAGGTCTTCGCCCACTTGTCGACGCAGCCGAAGACGACGGCGTATGGCAGGTACTCGTAGAAGAGGTTGGACTGCTCAGCGAACTCGGCGCGACGCGTCTCGGCGGTCTGGATGAAGTCGCGGAAGCCGAGCGTGCGGCGCAGCGCAGCGGTGCCCTTCGCCGTTCGCCTCGGCATGCGGCCGTGGAGGACGAGCAGCAGGATCGCGGCAACCACGAGGCCGACCGGGACGAGTGCCCAGTGCGTGAAGCTGATGGCAGCGACCTCGATCACGATCGCGAGTGCGACCGCCCCGATTGATGCGCCAAGCCAGAAGCCGCGCGTGCGGTCGGGGCGGCTCGAGAACCAGCCCTCGGTCACGACGTCGTCGTACAGCAGGTCCTGCACCTCGCTGAGGCGTGTCGAGAACGCCTGCTTGAGCGTGGCGAGCTCGACGATGTCGCCGCTCTGGAAGAGATTGTCGAGCAGCTTCTGCTCGTATGGCAGCAGCGCGCGCTTCTCGGTCGGCGTGGGCTGCCTCGTGAAGCGCCAGTCCGGCTTGCCGAACCAGCCGGTCGAGGGGATCTCCTCAATGTTCAGGTAGCCGCGCGCCGCGAGGTCGACGATCGAGGCCGAAATGTCGAGTGGGTGTGCGACCTCGTCGAGCAGCGTGCCAACCTGGCCGGGGCGAATGCCCTCGGGAGGCGTGTACTCGATGGCGTACGCACCGCCCTCGAACAATGGCACGAGCTGCTCGCCGCTTTGCTCGCTGTTGCCGAAGATCACCTCGTTGGGTGAGCCGCGACGACGGATGTCGCGCCCGCTGCGCCACACCATGCGGATCACGAGCCACACCGCGCCGGCAAGCACGAGTGCCGCCGGCACGACGGTGAACGGCGTGATGCTGAACGCGCGCAGCAAACTCCAGCGCTCGATCAGCTTCGGCGTCGGTGCGGGTATCACGAGGCCCTTCGGGAAGCCGACGACCACAGACATGCCCTGCCCGGCCGACAGCACGCTGCTCTGCGCGAAGGTCGCGCCACCGGACTTGGCCTGCGCGCTGGAACAGGCGAGCGAGGAGCCTTGAGGCCCGGCGAAGCAAGCGACCCGCGGTGTGGCGCCCTCTGGCAGATCGACCCGAGTGCTGGCCTTCGCGATCGGCACATTCCACTCGTTGCCGATCGCGTTCCAGTAGAGCTCGTCGTGGTCCTCGAATGCGTTGAGGGCGCTGCCGATTGTGTAGGTGATGCGGTAGTGGTGCAGGCCGTTCACAGTCTTGTCGGCATCGCCGATGCGAATGTTGGTCCGACCGCCGCCTGCGTCCTTCAGTTCGTACTTCGCCGAGGCGCCGGTGGCCTCGACCTTCTCGATGTGCAGCGGTTCGTCGCGGTCGTAGGTGTCGTCGTAGCGGAGGCGTGTCGGGATGATGCGCTCGATGCCGTGGCGCTGGTTCAGACCAAAGTTGTAGTCGATGTCCTCGATGATGCGCAGCACGCCATCGCGCTGCACCGAGATCACCACGTCGTAGGCGTCGATGCGCTCGCTGCCCGACTGCGCCTCGATGGTACGAGGCGAGGCGATCAGCGCTGCGGCGCAGGCCAGCGCGAGGATGACGAGGAGGCGACGTGCAATCACGTCGTCGATGCTACCTCGTCAGTCGCCTCAACCGCTTCAATAGCTTCGCTGGCGAGCGCACCGTCGAGGTATTCGACGTAGTGGCCGGAGACGGCAGGCACGCGTGGGCCAGGCAAGACGATGCCCACGAGGTTCAGCGGGTCGACAGCGCTCACGCGCACGCGCTCCTTCGAGTGCGGCTCGCGGCGGATACGGCGGAGCTGCTCGACGGCCTC
>JBAXNX010000242.1:0-2578 GCA_037133575.1 Chloroflexota bacterium | reverse complement strand
GCGAGCACGTAGCGTAGCTCGCGGCCATTGCGATCTTGCAGGCGCTTGTCGGGGATGAGTCGCACCTCGCGGCCGGCGAGTGACTCGAGGCGCTTTGTGGCGTCGGTGTAGCACGGCTCGCCGCGCTCGGGTGTGTCGATGCCGAAGACGCGCACGCGCAGGGTGACGCCCGCCGCGCGCACGTCGAGGGTGTCGCCGTCGACGATGTGCTCGACGGTCACGAGCGGCCACGCATTGGCATTCGTGACGTACCAGCCGTTCGCGCGCTGTTCGAGCACCTCGGAGCCCACGACGCCTGGGGTCGAGGTTGGTGTCGCAGCGCTCGTCGCGCTGGGTGTCGCGTTCGCGACCGTTGGGGTGCCTCGATTGATTCGTGTTGAGGCGAACACGCTTACGAGCAGGCCGATCGCGGCTATGAGCATCCAGCGGCTCAGGCGCTTGCGCCGTGGCGCGAAGGTCTCGGGCCAGTCGGGCTCGTAACGACGACGCCTATTGGTCATGCGATGTGGGTCTGACTCATAGCGAGGGCTCGGGGAGCACGTCCGCGAGCGCTTCCTCGACGGCGCCACCGGCTGTCTCGGCCCACTGCGTGCGGGCCTCGGGCAGTGCGGTTTCGAAGGCGACCCGGTCGGCTGTGGTGAGGCAGAGCAGGCCGCCGGCGCGATAGCGCTCGCGTTCCTCGACGGTCGGGCCGGTCACGGCCGCGCCCGGCATCTCCTCGATGGCCGCGAGCACGTCGCGGATCTGCCACTCGTAGACGCCCTCGATGGTGGGGAGGGCGAAGGCCCACAGTGCGGCGGTGTCGGCTGGTGGGAGGTCGCACTCGGCCTCGATGGCTGCGCTCCACATGCCTCGGATCACGGGGGCGAGACCCTGCATCACGAACGACATGTGCGCGCGCGACTCGGCGAAGGCGTCGAGCGCCTCGCGGCCCTCGAGCCATGTGGCGACGATCAGCTGCTCATCCGAGCGGGCCACGATGACGGTCTCGACGCCCGGTGCCTGGCCGAGCGCGCGGGCAACCTCGAGCGCGTGCTCGACGCCGGTGGCGTCGGCATCGGAGCGGAAGCGCGCCGCGACGACGTGGAGCGCGCCCGGCACTAGTCGGCCGCGCCGGGGCGGTGGAAGGTGGGTCGCATGACGTAATCGTAGGGCCTGCGTTGTGGTGCGTCTGCGGAGCGGCGTGCCGCTTTTCGTCCAGCGTTCCGGGCGTTCAGTCTCAGCTGGGACGTTTGCTGCCTGGCGATGGCACGCCGACGTCGATGAGTGCGCCAGAGGAGCGCCCTATACTGCCGGGAATGCCAACCACTGCCGCCAAGACCTCCACCCCTGCAGCGGGGGACAATCCGCCGCTGCTCGTCGTCCTCGACTCTCACGGGATCATCTACCGCTCGTACTTCGCGCTGAAGGATGTGCTGCAGGTGCGCAAGACCGGCGAGTCGACCGCCGCGGTGTTCGGGTACGCCAACAGCCTGCTGCACGTGCTCGATGAGCTGCGGCCGTCGTACGTGATCGCGGCGTGGGACGGCCCGACGCCGACCTTCCGTCACGAATCGGACAAGACATACAAGGCCACCCGTGCGCCGATGCCGGATGACCTGCGACCGCAGATCGGTCGGGTGCGGCAGCTGCTCGACGCGTTCCGTATCCCTGTGGTCGAGGCTCCGGGCTTCGAGGCTGATGACGTGGTCGGCACGCTCGCGAATCAGGCGGTCGCGGCCGGCCTCAACGTGATGATCGTCACGCTCGACAACGACCTGCTGCAGCTCGTGCGCCCCGGTGTGCGCGCGTACATGTACCGGCCGTACCAGCGCGACTACATCCTCTATGACGAGCGCGCCGTGCAGGACCGCTTTGGTTTCGAGCCGATTCACATCATCGATTACAAGGCACTGGTCGGTGACACCTCGGACAACATTCCGGGGGTGAAGGGCATCGGCGAGAAGGGCGCGGTCGCGCTGATCCAGCAGTACGGCACCGTCGACAAGATGCTGGAGCACATCGACGAGATCACGCCGCCGCGCACGAAGAAGGCGCTGGAGGAAGGGCGTGACTCGGCCGAGCATTCGCGCGACCTCGCGACGATCGTGCAGGACGTGCCGGGGGTGACGCTCGACCTCGAGGCTGCGTCGATCCACGACTACGACCGCGAGGCGGTGCTCGACTTGTTCCGTGAGCTCGAGTTCCGCTCGCTCGTGAGCCGCTTGCCGGAACATATGACTGACCAGGCGATCGCCGAGGTGCGTGCGCGCCCGGTCGATGAGGCGCCCGCTGCGTCGTACGAGGTCGTTACGACGGCTGACGCGCTGGCTGCGGTGGTCGCTGCGATTCGCACGGCTGGCCGGGTCGCGTTCGACCTCGTGGCAGACGATTCGCATCCGATGCGCGCGGCGGACTGCCTCGTGGGCGTCGGGTTGAGCGTCGAGGCTGGTAAGGGGTGGTACGTGCCGTTCGGGCACTCGCAGCCGCCGTTGCTCGGTATGGACCTCGGCATGGACGGGCTGTTCCAGCTGACGCAGCACGAGGTGCTGAGCGCGCTCGGGCCAGTGCTGACGGATCCGGCGATCACGCGGGTCGC
>JBAXNX010000241.1:0-2604 GCA_037133575.1 Chloroflexota bacterium | reverse complement strand
TTCGCGTCGCTGTGGAGCCGTGGATTCTCGTGCCTTGCGGACGCGACCTCGCTGGCTCGGCGTGGGGCGTACCAGTCGGCGGTGCCGCTGGTGCGCCAGGCTGTCGAGCACATCTCGGCGCAGGCGGCGCTGGGTGGCGAGTTCGATGTGTTCAAGGAGTGGGCGCACAAGGCGTACGGGCGGCACGCGCCGAGCCATGCAGAAGAGGTGGGCCTCGGGCACTACTTCGCCGGCGAGGCGATCGCGAACGACGAGCAGTTACGCATTATCTACCGCGGCGCGTCAGACCTCGGACGGCCCAACTTCGGGCCGACGGCACTGTTCGTGGCGAACGAGGCCTCACACGAGCGATACCCGCTGATCTTCGCGGACTCGGCGTTCCACTTCGGATGGGCGCAACTGGTGCTCGGCTGGGTGCTGCGATGCGGGCTGAAGCAGCTGCACATCGCGATGCACGCGCCGACGCTGTTCCCGGCGGCCCAGGAGGTGCGGGACGCCGTGGTCGAGCACACCTCGGCGGTCGAGGCGCTGCTGGGTGACGACGCCCGGTGCCACCTCGAGGAGTTCGTGGACGACGAGGGGCGGCGGCGGCACCTGCTGGTGCAGTTCCGCCGGCAGCCTGCGGACGCCAGCAAGCGCATCCTCCTCTAGCCCGCACTCAACCTGGGCTGGACATCCCCCTCTTTCCCCTGTGGGGGCGCGGGATACAATCTCGACGCGCAGTCCGCGCCCACCCTTCCCCACGTCTGCCGGCCTCTGTCGGTGGTCGCTCGGAGGGGCGCTGGACGCTCAAGTTGTGTCACTGCTTGCGGAGGAAGCGACATGGCGAAGCTGCGGGTTGGGATCAATGGACTCGGACGTACCGGGCGTCAGGCCGTGCGCGCGTGGTGGGAGACCCACCGCGACGACTTCGACCTGGTGGCGGTGAATGGTCGCAGCGACGCTGCGATGCATGCCCATCTCTTGAAGTACGACAGCGACTACGGTCGCTTCCCGGCGGAGATCGAGGCCGGCAAGGACAGCCTGAGCATCGGCGGCCGCGAGGTGCAGGTCTTCCGCGAGGACGACCCCGCGCAGGTCGACTGGAACAGCGCTGCGGTCGACGTGGTCATCGAGTCGACCGGTGAGTTCGACAACCGCGACGACGCAGCGAAGCACCTGCGTGGCTCCGTGAAGAAGGTGATCATCTCGGCGGCGGCGAGCGATGCCGACTGGATGGTGATCCTCGGTGTGAACCAGGACCAGTACGACCCATCGCATCACAACGTGATCTCGAACGGCTCGTGCACCACAAACTGCGTAGTGCCGATGGTGAAGGTGCTGCACGACGCGTTCGGGGTGCGACGTGGCCTGATGACCACGATTCACTCCTACACGCGCGACCAGAACCTGGTGGACTCGAAGCACAAGGACTTGCGTCGCGCACGTGCCGCGGGCCTGAACATCATCCCGACCTCGACAGGTGCGGCCCGCAGCATCGGCAAGATCATCCCGGAGCTCGAGGGCAAGATGAACGGCATGGCGTACCGCGTGCCGACGCCGACGGTGTCCGTGGTCGACCTCGTGACCGACCTCGAACAGACCGTGTCGAAGGGCGTGATCAACGAGGCGTTCCAGATCGCGGCCGACGGCCCGATGAAGGGCTACCTGTTCTTCGAGAAGGAAGAGCTGGTGTCGTCGGACTTCCGGTCTCACCCCGGCTCCGCGATCTTCGACTCACCCTCGACGATGATCATGGACGACGACATGGTGAAGACCGTGGGTTGGTACGACAACGAGTACGGCTACGCGTGCCGGCTCGTGGACCTCGTGCACTTCTTGGGGGAGCGCGGGCTCTCGTAAGCCTCGTTTCACAGCGATGTATCGAGGGGCGCCGCAAGGCGCCCCTCGTGGTTCCGGGCTTGCGATCGCATTACAAGTTGGTCAGGTGAAGGAACCTCTCGCACACCTCGTGCGTTCCGAAGACATGCGACGAATCTTCATTCCACTGGTGGCGGGCATCCTCGTAGCAGCCGTGGCGTGCACCGAAGCGGGTGCGCAGCCGACGGTGACGCCGAGTCCGAGCACGACGTCCACCTCGACAGCTACGGCGGTAGTGAGTGCGAGTCCCACCGCGCCGGGCGTGGTCGTGACGGCTACGGCTACTGGCGTGGCAACGGCACCGCCGAAGGCGATCGATCCGACTCGGACGCCGGTGGCGACAGCGACGAGTGGGCCGCAGCCGATTCCCACGCCGACGCCGCGTGTCACGCAGCCGGTGAGCGCTGCGCCCGCACTCGATGCTTCGAGGCGTCGCGAGCAGGCGCCGATCCACGAGTTGGACGTGCGCATCGCCGAGTCGTCGCCGCCGCAGGTGTTCGTGGACGTGACGACCGGGCTGCCGAGCGGGTGCGCGCAGTTCGACTCGGCGGTGCTCGAGCGAAGCGGCTCGACGATCACGCTGACGATGTGGAACTCGCAGCCGAGCGGGAATGTGGCGTGCACCGCGATCTATGGCTACATGCGACAGACAGTGCCGCTGGGGGCGATGTCACCCGGGACGTATACGTTGCGGGTGAACAGTGAGACGCGGACGTTCACGGTGCAGTAGTTCGAGCCTGCACC
>JBAXNX010000240.1:0-2619 GCA_037133575.1 Chloroflexota bacterium | reverse complement strand
GCCTGTGCCGCGCCCGTCTGGAGCATGCGATCCCCGTGGTAAGCCGTCCTCAAGACCAGGTCATCGAAGCCAATGGCCTCACCTTCCACTACCGCGAGTGGGGTGATAGCCGCACCAAGCAGGCACTGATCCTCCTCCACGACTTCGCCGAGACCTCGGCGGCGTGGGAGGACTCTGCACTCGACCTCTCCCGCGAGTACCGGGTGATCGCGCCCGACCAGCGCGGCTACGGCCGCAGCGACCGAGCAGCCGACCGTGACTACACGCGCGCCTCGCAGGTCGAAGACCTCGAGGGCATCATCGAGGGTCTTGGACTGCGCAGTGTCATCCTCGTCGGCCACGGTATGGGCGGCGCGAACGCGCTGTGCTACGCCGCCGAGCATCCGGACGTCGTGACGGCGCTTGTGGTGATCGAGGTCGCGCCCGAGGTGCTGCGCTCCGGCGTGGAGACGATGCGCCGCGTGATCACGAGCGGTGACGAGTTCGCCACGCTCGACGACGTCGTCGACACCTTCCGCCGTTACTACCCATACGCCAGCACCGAACAGCTCGAGCGCCGCGCTCGTGCCTCGGTCGCTCCGACTGAAGACGGCGCGTACGCCTGGGCATTCGACCCGGTCTTCCGCGACGCGACGCAGCGCCCGCCCGAGCCGGATCCCGGCCAGCGCCGCCTGCAGAACCTGTGGGACTCGGTCGAGCACATCCAGTGCCCAGTGATGATCGTCAGCGGCTCCGAGACCGACATGATCACGCCGGAGGCCATCCAGCGGCTGCACCGCCGCATCATGGGCTCGCGCCGCTCGCTCATCGAGGAGGCCGGTCATGCCGTGCCGACCGACCAGCCGGCCGCACTCGCCCAGCACATCCGGGAGTTCCTCCAGAGCCTCTCCAGCAACTCGATCTAGTCCGACCGTCGACGAGCTACCAGCGCGCGCCAAGGGCAGGAGCGAGCGATGCAGCGGACCTTCCATCGAGCAGTCGTGACGGGCCTGGGGGCGGTGACGCCCATCGGCAACACCACGGCGGAGTTCTGGGAAGGCCTCGCTGCGGGCCGCAACGGCATCCACCGACTCTCGATCTACGATCCCGAGCCGCTCACCGTGCAGATCGCCGGTGAGGTGAAGGCTTGGGATCCCGAGTCGTACATGGACCGCAAGGTCGCCCGCCGCACGGGTCGCTTCGCGCAGTTCGCACTCGGCGCGAGCACGCAGGCGCTCGAGGACTCGGGCATCGATCCCACCACCGGGACATGGCGTGACGACATCGGTGTCGTCATGGCCACCTCGGGCGGTGCGTTCGAGATGGGCGAGCCCTGGTTCGAGATGCAAACCAAAGGCGCCCGGCACGCCGATCCGTTCCTGATCACGCGCCTCGGCCAGCACATGGGCGCCGCGCGCGTCGGTCGTGAGCTCGGGCTGCGCGGACCGAACACCACCATCAACACGGCGTGCGCCTCCGGCACTGACGCGCTGGGACATGCGCTGAACATGATTCGCCTCGGCCACTCGCGCGCGCTGCTCGCTGGCGGCGCCGAGGGCCTGATCACACCGCTCTCACTCGCCTCGATGGGTCGCCTCGGAGCGTTGTCGCACAACAACGACGACCCCGAGCACGCTTCGCGGCCCTTCGACGCGAACCGCGACGGCTTCATCCTCGGTGAGGGCGCTGGCGTGCTGCTGCTCGAGTCCGAGGAGTCGGCGCTCGCCCGAGGTGCCCACATCTACGCCGAGCTGGCTGGCGTGGGCTGGTCGTTCGACGCGACCGATGACACGTCACCGGACGCTGGCGGTCAGGCGCTCGCGATCACTCGAGCCCTCGCGGACGCTGGTGTGACGCCGACCGAGGTCGACTACATCAACTGCCACGGGACGAGCACACCGCTGAACGATCGCACTGAAACGCAGGCGATCAAGATCGCGCTCGGCGATCATGCGTATCGCATACCGATGTCATCGACCAAGTCGATGACCGGTCACCTCGCCGCCGCCGCCGGGGGAATCGAGGCGGTCGCAGCCATTCTCACGATGCAGAACGGCTGCATCCCGCCCACGATCAACTACACCACACCCGACCCCACGTGCGACCTCGACATCGTGCCGAACGTCGCGCGTGCGGCATCATTGCGAACGGTCATCTCCAACTCGTTCGGCCTCGGCGGGCAAAACGCCTGCGCCGTCTTCCGCCGCTACGAGTCTCGCTAATCACGCTTAGGCAGCAGCGCCCGCCGGCTCCTCGATCGTGACGAGGTCGTACTCCGACCTTGGCAGCTCGGCGACGGCTACGAGAGTCGGCGAGGTAGTGACGTTCGACTCTGCCTCGCCGACACGGCGCATAGCCATCGGGCCGTAGCTCGCATAGCCACACTGCACGCACGAGAACATGGCGTCGCCGTCATATGGGTCGCGCGTCCGGAGCAAGTCACCGGAGCATCGTGGGCAGGCCTTCATCATCAACATCCCGCGCCTCCTAGCGGCTCGAGACTCATGATGCCGGTGAGTTGTGACGCAGCAGTTGCCGAGGTGTTTCCGAGTCGTAAATTCACGAGCCCGCGATTGCTCGCGGGCTCGTGGCATGCCTGAACGATTCGGGTCTGCTGCATTACTGCAGGCGGCGAATCCA
>JBAXNX010000239.1:0-2621 GCA_037133575.1 Chloroflexota bacterium | reverse complement strand
TACTGGGGATGCGGGATCAGCGTCCCGCATCCCATCCCTAAATGTACCCACGGATGTACCCACGGGCTTTTAGGGAGCCCCCAATGCGCGGTCCATCGCAGTCGCCGCGTCCTTCTTTAGTTCCTCGCTCAGGTGGGCGTACACGTCCCTTGTGAACGCGTAGGACGTGTGCCCAAGTACCTCTTGGATGCTGCTCAGGGGCACTCCCTGTGCAAGGAGCAGGGACGCGCACGAATGTCTCAGGTCGTGGAACCGCAGGCGCGGCAGCCCTGCCTGCTGGAGGATTCGCTGGAATCGTCGGGTGATATAGGGGCCGTAGAGTGGCTGGCCGGTCGCGCCCGTGAAGACAAGATCCTGTTCGTTCCATTTCTGACCGAGGCGAAGCCGCTCCTCTAATTGCCTAGTTCGATGACGTCGGAGTGCCTGAACGGCGATGGAGGGCAGGGGGATTGTCCGGCGGCTCTTGGTTGTCTTCGGGGGAAGGTACTCGTAGACCCCGTTGATGCGTTGGAGGGTCCGCAGCACCGCTACGGAACCCGCGTCGAGGTCGATAGCATCCCAGGTCAGGCCGAGCGCCTCGCCTTGCCTGAGACCGACGGCAAGAGCCACTGTGACGAGCCCCTCCAAGCGATCCCCATCAACCGCTCGAAGCAGTTGCGAGGCCTGTTCGGCGTTGAGGTGAGCAACCTCAACGCGTTTCGAGGGCGGCGGCTCCGCGAGGGCTGCCACGTTGCGTTGGGCAAGTCCCCAGCGCATGGCCTGATTCAGCGCCGCGCGGAGGACACTGCGAGTGTGCTGAGCTGTGCGCGGCGTCAGGCCCGCGGCAGTCATTTGCCGCATGAGGTTCTCGACGTGCAGAGGAGTCAGGGCGGAAAGTCGGTAACGCCCCAGCGCGGGGATCAGTCGTCTATCAACTACCCACGAATCCCGTCGATAGGTAGTGGGGCGCACGCGTGGCAGGTGGACATCGGTCAGCCATGTCGATAGGAACTGGGCGACCGTGGGCTCTCGACCTGCGCTGACGCGCATACCAGCGTCGTGTGCTTCACGGACTTGTCGCAACTTCTCGCGGGCCTCGCGCTGCGTTGCTGCGTAGACCGAGCGGCGGATGCGCTTCCCCTCGGAGTCGTAGCCGAGGCTCAGCCGCCCGACCCAGAGGCCGCGCGCCTCGTCTAAGTGAAGACTGCCGTCACCGGACGCACGTCGTGTCATCGTACTTTCTCCCGATTCCGCGCTTTCTTGGCGTTGTTGTGATCGTTCTTGCACTTTTCAGAGCAGTACTTTCGCGTTGTGCGATCTCTCTGACGGTCCGGATAACTGTCGTGGCTTATGTAGAACGCATCACCACAATGCGCACAGTCGATCCATCCGCGCTGCCCATTCACTTCCAGGGCGAACTGGTGCCACATCTGACACCACAGGCCGTCGATTCTGCATACGAGCTGTCCCTGTGTGGTGAACTCAAGGCGCGGATGGCCTCCCCCATTCATGGCGGTCTCGACTTCGCTGATGACAGCTTCACGAGCGAGGTCTGGAAGCTTCTTCGCCTCGAATAACCTTCGGGCTTCGACCTGTTTGAAGTCGAGTGCTGGGTAAAACGAGCGCTCGGTGCCGCGAGGCTGAGCGGGATTCTTCCAGTAGATCGTTTCGACGTCGTTCTCCGTCCGCGCCACAAAGAAGCCTTCCAGGGCGCGTTGATTCTTGCTGCCTGCGCGATCCCATAGATCGATCACCAGCGCGGCGAAGGATGAACGCTCGCACCACTGATCGAAGGTTTCGTGGGGGATCAAAAATCCACCATCCGGGTGCGCTTCAAGAGCGTTGATCCCGAGATTTCCGTAACGATTCGCAAAATTTAGGAATCCCGCTTCGGTCCTGGCGAGCTTCGCAAACCTGCGCAGCAGCGCGGCGTTCGCTTCGAAAGATGGCGACGGCACGTTGGGGTACGGATGGTCACTGACTTCTTTCAGGACTAGGGCACCGTCGGATTTGCCCCACGCCCACCCACCGACAGGTAGCTGGACTTCTGTCGTCGGCATCTGCCTGATCCTTTACCCAGTAAATCACTAAATACAGGGTATAACGCGCCACCACGAGACGCGACTCTCGGATCGACCGCTAACGAGGAGATCCCAATGGACAGGTCGACCTACAACGTTGATGAGTGCGCAGCCCTACTGGGTGTCTCGCGTTCGTCTGCATACGCGGCAGTGAAGAGTGGAGAGATTCCAGCACTTCGCATTGGGAATCGACTGCTGGTTCCTCGTTCCGCGATTACCGCGCTACTCCGCTGCGGCAGCGTGGTGGCGTAGTGGTCGAGTCGCTCGTCTGCCGTGTTGCCGAGGCCGCGAAGGCGCTCGGACTCGGTGCGGACGAGCTGCGTCGGCTACTTCATGCCGGCGAGATCGCCGCATACCGCACCACCGGCGGTCATTGGCGCGTGTCGGCAGAGGGGCTTCGCGCGTATGTCGCGCGGCGGTGCAGCGAGGAACAGGCCGACCGTGGCGATCGTGCACCGATGCTCGGCAGCGCGAACAAGTCACGGGCCAGGCGATGACCTTCGCGTCCAACTGCGGTGTGACGGCGCGATGCGACGTCTTTCGGTGAACACTGGGGCTGCA
>JBAXNX010000238.1:0-2627 GCA_037133575.1 Chloroflexota bacterium | reverse complement strand
CACTCTCGGTGGTAAGGTCGTGACTGCTGCCTCAAAGAGCACGCGGTACACGAGGCGCACCGGCAGCACGAGCGGCGGCGTGCGCAGGAACCCCACTGCTGTCCGCATCCCCGGAGACACGTCGAGATCGGGATGGTCATTGATCCATGCTGCGAGGTCGAAGGCAGTGCTCGGGAGCGGATCGGCGCCGAGCAGCGCCCCGACCTGGACCTGTTCTGCTACGAATCGGTCCGCGCGAGCCATGGCGAGCGTGTGCTCGCCAAAGTGCTGATGGGCCGCGAGAAATGACTCAGTGAGCGCGTTGTGAACCCATGCCGCGAGCGCGGGTGCCGACGCGGAGTACTCGCGATCTCGGTGCGAACGGCCTGCGATGGGGCGATGGGCCAGGCCTACGGTGCGGACCGCGCGCTCCACCTCGGGCATTGCACCGAAGGAGGTCGCGGTGACGTACGCCGAGGTCCGCGAGAGGCGCCCGAGCGGATCCTCTCGGAACCGCGAATGGTCGAAGACCCCTGCTACCACCTCGGGGTGAGCAGCCTGCACGAGCAGGGCGCGGATACCCCCCACGAATACGGCGGCGTCTCCGACGAGCTCCCATGTAGCGGACTGGGGTCCGAACAACCCTGGATCGCCCGCGTACCGTCCGGACCCATCGAGGGGGTAGGGGGCATGCGAGAAGAGGTCATTTGTGGACTGTTGGACCCGGCTGCGCAGCCATAACCATGGTGAGTTCATCGGCGTGTGTACCTAGGCCAGCCTGAGGGATGTACCTGACCTGTTACGCGAGTACGACCTGCTGCTGCGGGGCGCTCCCCGCGTTCGCTTAGGTCGCGCTATTCGATGTGTACGTGATTCCCCGGGGGTGTCCCGGCCGGTTCGTCGCGTCCGGTCGCTGCCGGTTCAGGCGCGACGACGTCAGCGAGTTCACGTGACAACTCCGAAGCTCGCAGCAGTTGCTGGCGGATCAGTGACCGAAGGTCGAGGCGACCGTCGAGATGCTCGGCTGCCTCAGCGATCCGCTGCACCGGCGAGGCATCGATTCGCTGCTCGAGCGCACGGAGGCGCTCTTCGATGTCATTCAGTCGGTCTTCATCGGTCATGACGTTCGCGCTCCAAACCAGACATGCCGGTGTCTCCACGATCCTTACGGTCGTCCTCCAGGTCATCGCAGGAGCTCGATTTGACGCTGCCATCGCGACAAGCTGCCCCGGCAGGCGTCGGCAAGGACTGCAATGGTGGAGAAGCCGCCAGCGCTGGCATCCGCAGCGTGACCACCGCAAGCGCGATGATCAGCGGAAGCAGAACGCTCGCAACGCCACGGAGCGGCAACGAGCCCAGCGCATGCCAGCCAACTCCGCCGCGACTCTTGAAGGCCACTACCACGACCGCCTCGCTACTGTGCCACGATCGCGTCGAATGTAGATGCGGCGGTGACGGCCTCACCAAGCGGAGAACTACCGGAGCCGCAGGTCACCGTCCATGGGCTGGTTGAGCCGCTCACCACGCACGGTCGGTATGCGGTCGACAGCTTCAGCCAGGCCTGCGTCGGCTTCACTGCCCCCGCCGCCGTGAACGTGACTGAGTCGATGTTCACTGGCGTGGTCGGGTTCAGTGCGTATGTCGGCGCCGCGATGGTGTATCCGGTCACCGCCTGCGAGGCCTGCCCGGCGGCGTTTCCAGCCGTCGCGAACGTGTTCGAATTCGCAAGTGCCGCCGTGCTGAGAGAGATCACTGTGAGCACACCCGCAACCGGAAGGACCATGAACCGCATCGATCGGAAGAAGCGGTACAGCGACATACGACCTCTCCTTCGGGATGCCGCTGCACCGTTTCCCTCGCATTGGCGCGAGAGAAACGGTACAGACTGCTGTGAGTGGGCTCTGACTCAGCCGAAATGCGGCGTCCGCATCGACCTACTGCACCAGCACGGCGTCGGCGACGTTGATGCCGGCGATCGCCTCAGTCAGACCAGAACAGGTGATCGGCGTGACCACGCTGGGGGCGGTGCCGGTCGGCGTACCAGAGACGCAGGCGCGATAGCCGCTGCTGAGCTTGAGCGCGGCCTGCGTGACCCCCTGCACACCGGTGGCGGTGAACGCCACCGCAGTGACGTTGCCTCCGGCGACGCTTGTGTCGATCGTGTAGGCCGGCTTCGAGATCTGGAAGCCAGACACCGTCTGGGAGGCCTGGCCAGCGGCGTTGTTCGCGGTCGCGAACGTGTTGGACGCGGCAAACGCCGAGACGCCTACAGACAAGAGCCCTGCGAGTGCGACCGCCGGGAGAACCTTGGCGACGCTAAGACCGAACAACGACATTTCGTACCTCCTCAGGTGCCTGGATGCTTGTTGCTCCAGGTGCTGAGGAGGATGGTGCCGGTGGCTCGTTGCTTGTCCGTTGCTCTGTCGGTTGCAGAGCGGTTGCAAATTGCGACTCTACCAAACGTTAACTATCGGACTTGTCCGGAACCAATCGAGCGCCGTCCGACGGCTCTTCGCTCTGGTAGCGGTAGCCGAAACCTCGAACCGATTCGATGCGTGCAGGCGCGCGTGCGAGGCGAGACTGAAGTCTCGTACTAGCGGGTTATGGCGACCCCGATCGGATTCGAACCGACGGTCTCCACCGTGACA
>JBAXNX010000237.1:0-2639 GCA_037133575.1 Chloroflexota bacterium | reverse complement strand
TCTGTCCCGCCTCGAGTGCTGCGATCAGTGCAGCCTCATCGACGATCGGCCCACGGGACGTGTTCACGAGGTATGCGTCACCCCGCATCAGCCCGAGCTCGCTCGCGCCGATCAGCCCGCGCGTGCGGTCACTCAGCTGCAGATGGATCGAGACGAAGTCCGCGCGTGAGAGCAGTTCGTCCTTCGTCACCAGCGTCGCGCCGAACTCAGCGGCGCGTTCGGTCGTGAGGTTCTGACTCCACGCGATCAGTTCCATGCCAAACGCCTTGCCCACGCGGGCGACGCGCCCGCCGAGGTTGCCAAGCCCGATCACGCCCAGTGTCCGGCCTTCGAGGTTGATGCCGAGCGTGGTCTGCCACTGCCCGTTGCGCGTCGCCGTGTCCTCGTCTGGGATGTGTCGAGCAAGTGCGATGATCAGGCCCCACGCCAATTCGGCCGTCGGCGAGCTCGTGCCGCGCGTGCCGGCGACGGTGATGCCTCGCTCCTTAGTGGCGGTCATGTCGAACGTCGCGTTGCGTCCGCCCGTCGTGATCAGCAGCTTGAGCTTGTCGAGACGTTCGAGCAGCGCGCGTGGGAACGAAGTGCGCTCCCGCATCGCTACGATCACCTCGAAACCGCGCAGCCGCTCGGCCAACGCCTCGATGTCATCGAGGTGCTCCGCGAATGCGGTGACCTCCGCGTCGGGGATCGATCCCCAATCCGCGGAGCTCATGGCGACGCCCTGGTAGTCGTCGAGGATCGCGATGCGCATTGTTGGTCCGCTCTAGCGCTATCAGCGCGCGTTGACCCAGTCGGTGATCAGGTGATGTGCGATCGCGACCGGCTCCGGCACCGTGAGATTCGGATTGGTCCGTGCGAGCGCCGCCCGCGCCTCGTCACGCGAGAACCAGTGAGCCTCGCCGATCTCCGCGCCGTCGACCTCGATGTCCTCGGTCGTCGCCTGCGCGGTGCAACCGATCATCAACGTCGCCGGGAACGGCCACGGCTGGGAGGAGTGGTAGCGGACGCTGCCGACGGTCACGCCGACCTCTTCCTGCACCTCGCGGATCACGGCCTCCTCGATCGATTCCCCTGGCTCGACGTAGCCCGCGACGCACGAGTAGCGGTTCGTCGTGTTCCCCGCCCGTTTGGCGAGCAGGCAGCGCCCGTCGCGCTCCACGAGCACGATGATCGAGGGCGACACGGTGGGATAGGCGTGCGCGCCACACATGGTGCAATGACGCTTCGCCCCTGCCTCCGCTGGCGCCATCAGGCCGCCGCACTCGACGCAGTACTTATGTCGTGCGTGCCACTCGAGGTACGAGCGCGCCTGAGCAAGGATGGCCGCCTCCACCATCGGCAGCGTCGAGCCCAGCGAGCGCGCCTCGACGAACTCGATGCCCTCGAGGGCGTCTCGGTCGACCGGCACAGCGACCGCGAAGTGCGGCACGCCGTCCTCGATGCCGAGGATCACGAGCTCATCGTCCCCGACCTCGCCGAGCGCCTCACGGGCGCTCCAGGCCAGTCGCGGCGCGTCGCCGGGGTGCACGGCGGCGTGCAGTGCGCGCATCGCGAGGAAGCGCGCCTGTGGGTGCTCGCGCTGGGCTGCGGCCCAGGCCTCGTCGGTGCGGCGCCCGACCGACCGGTCGAGCGGGTTGCCGGTATAGATGTGGCCGCCGTCCATCGCTGGCTCCTCGTGCTGTCGTGCTGCTGAGCCATCGTACCGCTTGGAACGCGCGGCTATGCTCGCGGCGCAAGACGGTATGAGGAGGCCACGATGCCACGAGTTCGCATGCTGACCACGCGAGATGACGTGCCAGCCTCGGCGCACGACACGTTCGACGGGATCGCTGAGTCTCGAGGTCGCATCAGCGGCCCGTTCGCCGTGCTGCTGCACGCGCCGGAAATCGCTGGCCGCGCGGCACACCTCGGCGCCTACATCCGCTTCGAAGGCATCCTGCCCGCGCCAGTGCGCGAGCTCGCCACACTGGCGACGGCGCATGCCTGGGGCTGCGCGTACGAATGGGCCGCGCATGAGCCGCAGGCGCTCAAGGCCGGCGTCGCGGCGGCCACGATTGCGGCAGTCTCGAGCGATTCGAGCCTCGACGCAGTGCCCGAGGATGATGCGCTCGTGATCCGCGTGGCGCGCGAGCTCGTCACGAACCATGTGCTCGACGCTGCGACATTCGAGGCGGCACAGACGCGCTTCGGCGAGCAAGGCGTCGTCGAGCTGATCGCGACCGTCGGCTACTACTCGATGCTCGCGTGCGTGCTGAACGCCGCCGAGGTGGTGCCGACCACCTCGGCCTAGCGTCTCGTCTCGGAGCTAGTGACTGACCGTTAGCGCCGAGACCGTCGTCGCGGCCTGCCCGCTGCGATCACGGGCGGTCACGCGGATCGCATAGGCGCCGTTCGGCACGCTCGTGCTGTCCCAGGTGACCCATACCATCGGCACGCCGTTCGCGATGTCGCCGGGCATGCCACCGAGTGTGGTCCAGCTGCCGTTCGCGCTCGATAGCTCGACTGTCACAGACGCGAGGTTGCCCCCACTCGCTGTGCCCGAGATCAACACAGGGCCCTTCACGACTGATCCGCTCGATGGGGTGGACAGTTGCACGTTCAGCCCGCGTCCGCTGACCGGCAATGTGCTAGTGCTGGAG
>JBAXNX010000236.1:0-2649 GCA_037133575.1 Chloroflexota bacterium | reverse complement strand
AACTCACGACCAGCGGCTTATGAGTCCGCTGCTCTACCACTGAGCTACCCTGCCAAGAGTCGCGATTTTACTGGGAATTGTGGTTATTCGGAAGCCGCTCGGGGCCCAAGATGTACACACGCATGTTACCCACCAGCCGCTAGGGAGCCCCCAACGACCCTCGCGATGCACCCAACATAACGTCCATTGCGCTCGGCGCGTCGGGCTCCGTCAGAACTCAGGGCTCGCCCCCCGATTTCGGCCAGGAACATGAGAAGAAGCAGCCGCGTTTCGAATCTAAGACCAAGTGCCGGGAAGACCGGATCAGGCGCCTTCCAGGCCCTGGGCCCTGAGTTCTGTCAGACCTCAGGGTCGGCCCCCGAGGTCTGACAGAACCACATCCGAAGCCTGATGGCCGATCAACTTGGCCGCTGGGAATCGATGCGCTTCCGCCGCTCTTCCGCATCCCGGAGCTGGCGCACAAGTCCATCAAAGCTGTCACTACCTGCGCGATCGGACGGAGGAGTCAGCTGCTGAAGGAGGATACGTGCCTTTAGCTGCGCGAACTCGTCCAGCGTCAGAACGCCTCGATCACGAAGATCGGCGAGGCGTTCAAGATCGGTCGTCGAAGGCGCCCGGCGAGATGGCGAAGTCGCCGATGGCGATGAGTCCCGATTCGTCCGCTTGACGATGTAGGTTGTGACCAACGCATCCCACACGAAGCGGCCAAACATTGAATGTTCCCGTCTGCTCGTCGGCAACGACCACCGGAGAAAGGCTGCTGGCTGGTGCGCGTCTGTACGAGTACCGCTAGGGTACCGGTCCTGTCAGAACTCAGGGCTCGCGTCCCGAGTTCGCCCAAGAACGTGAGAAGAAGCAGTCCCGTTTCAAATCTGAGACCAAGTGCCGGGAAGACCGGATCATGCGCCTTATAGGCCGTGGGCCGTGAGTTCTGACAGAACCGCGCTACGGGGCGTCTTTGGTGTGCGCGTCGCGTGCTTCGGCGTAAGTGGCAATCCCAGCATCGAGGTAATTAGCCCAATCGCCCTCAGCAGAGCGGGCGGCGGCAAAGGCTGCGAACCATGCGGTGCTGTATGCGCGTCGCGGGTCGCCGTCTTCTGTAAAGGCGGCTCTCACTGCGGCTTCGATGGCGGCGAAGGCGGTAACGACGCCCGCAGCAAAGGCGAGTGAAGAAATAGTGGGGCTGGTCGCTGCATCGGGAACTACCGTCCAGTTCGTGCGGCTATCAATGGCGAAGGAAAATGCATCCTTGCCTGTCGCGAAGGACTCGGAGGCGGCATCGTTCGCCGCACTGTATGCGTGGTCATCGTCATCGTCATCGTCATCGTCATCGTCATCGTCATCGCCGTCTGACGCAGGCGGCTGATTCACTGTCGCCCTCCTTCGCGTGAAGCTTGTAGCAACGTTCCTGTCAGAACTCAGGGTAGCGACGTACGGCGGATCGAGCCCGTCTTCCCATTTCGTTCGCAGCGCCCACGTTGTCGGTCAGTTCCCGCCACGCATCCCAAGCATGCACCCCTCGATGTTTCCGTGAGGTCTATTCTCGATTCATGGTTCGGGAGATCGCATTCGTCATTTCTGCCGTGGCCCTGCTGATCGCGATTCGCTCAGACAATTAGGCCGCATCGAGGAACAGGAGCGGGCGATGGCATGGAACGGGACTGTCTCGGCGGAGACGGGGAGCACGCGACGCTTCGCCGCGCTCCGTAGCCGGAACTTCGCGCTGCTCTGGTCGGGACTGATCATCTCGAACGCCGGATCGTGGATGCAGCTGGTAGCGCAGGGCTGGCTGGTCTACGACCTGACGCAGTCGCCCTTTATCCTCGGCCTCGTCGGAATTGCGCGCGCGGTGCCGCTGATCATCCTCCCGCCGTTTGGCGGAACGATCGCCGATCGCGTGCCCCGGTTGAAGCTGCTGAAGGTCACGCAGCTGTTGAGCTTTCTGCTCGCGCTCCCGCTCGCGTTCCTTGCGCTGTTCGATCTCGTGCAGGTGTGGGAGATCGTGCTGCTGAGCTTCCTTGGCGGCGCTGTGAACGCGTTCGACCAGCCGACGAGGCAGGCGCTGCTCCCGGACCTCGTGCGGAAGGAAGATCTCACCAGTGCCGTCGCGCTGAACTCCGCGGCGTGGCAGGGGTCCTCGTTGTTCGGTCCCACGCTCGCCGGTGTGACGATCACTACGATGGGTGTCGCCGGCGCGTTCTTCTTCAACGCGTTTAGCTTTCTCGCGGTGATCCTCGCGCTGTACGTCATGCACGACGTGCCCGAGCGATCAGCCACACCCGCCAGCAGGCGCAACCTTTTCAGCGACGTCGCGATGGGGCTGCGCTACGTCCAGACTGTGCGACCGGTGCTGGCACTGATCCTGCTCTCCGTCGTGGTGAATCTTTTCGGTCGCTCGTACCAGCAACTGCTCCCGGCGTTTGCGCGGGACACGTTGCACGAGGGCACCGCGGGACTGGGGTTCCTGACCTCCGCGCCGGGCCTCGGCACGCTCGTCGCCGCGTTCGCGCTCGCGGCGCTTGGCGACGTGAGGCACAAGGGAACGATCCTCCTCGTGTCGATGGCGGCGTTCGGGGCGCTGATCCTGCTGTTCGCCGTCACTGCGTCGTTCCCGCTCGCCCTCGTGCTGCTCACGTTCGCGGGCGTCAC
>JBAXNX010000235.1:0-2649 GCA_037133575.1 Chloroflexota bacterium | reverse complement strand
GGCCGCCCATGACGGCGCCGGTGACGACGTGCTCCACGACGGGCTCAATGCTGAACGGGAGCAGGTCGGCACAGCGGATGGTGACTCCACCGCCGCAGGGCTTGTCACGCGGGAACCTGGCGCGGTCGAGCAGTAGCACGGACTTGCCGCGCGCGGCGATCTCGCGCGCTGCGGTGGAGCCCGCAGGGCCCGCCCCGACCACAATGGCGTCGTAGTTCATGGCTTCGATGGTATGGCAGCGAGGCGTTAGCTGCGGCTCTGCTAAGAGATACGCTCCCGGAACCACTCGACCGTTTCGGCAAGACCCTCGTCCAGGCTCACCTGCGGCTGCCAGCCCCACACCTCACGCGCATGCGAGTTGTCGAGATAGATGCGCTGAATGTCACCGGGTCGCTCATCTGCGTAGACAGGCGGCCGCTCATAGCCTGTGAGCTGTGCGAGCGAGTCACAGATCTGCTGCGTCGAGGTACCAATGCCAGTCGCGATCAGGCAGGTCGACGCTGGCTGTGTCGACGCGAGCACGGCCGCCTCGACGACATCGCGAACGTACACGTAGTCGCGCTGCTGCGAGCCTGTGCCAAAGATCGTGACTGGTTCGCCGCGCAACATGCGCTGCGCGAAGATCGCAACGACACCGGCCTCGCCGTGTGGATCCTGCGCGGGACCATAGATGTTGCCCGGCCGCAGTACAGACAGTTCCAGGTCCGTGCCCCCACACACCAGCGCGAGGTAGCGCTCGGCTGCGAGCTTCGACGCGCCGTAGACCGATTCGGGAATCGCGCCCTTCGCCATCGCCTCGGTTACGGGCACGACCTCTGGCTCGCCGAGAAGCGCTCCACCGGTCGACACAAACACCATGCGCGGCACGCCTGCGTCGATCGCCGCCTGCGCAAGATGCACTGTACCGAGCACGTTTGTCTCGATGTCAACGACTGGCTCGCGCATCGAGATCGAGACGGACGCCTGCGCTGCAGCATGAAAGAGCGCGTCCGGCTTGACCTCGCTGACCGCGCGACGAACCGCGTCCCGATCACGCACGTCGACACGGAGATCTCGCATGCCAGCCGGCAGTGGGTTCCGTGGCTCGTGGAAGTCCAAGCCGACCACGTCATAGCCGTCCTGAACAAGTCGATTCGACAAATGCCAGCCCAAGAAGCCAGACGAGCCGGTAACGAGAGCACGCCCACGCGGAGACGTCACTATTCACTCCGTAAACTGAGCCCAGCAGGGCCCCAACGCTCGATATGCTGACGGTCGCGATCATAGCTAGCGCCCGCTATTAGGTGCTCCCCATGCCTGCCGCCCATGTCACGGTGCTGATGCGAGCTCGGAACTCCGAAGCCACCCTGTCTGCGGCGATCGAAAGCGTGCTCGCTCAGACATATACCGACTTTGAACTACTGATTATTGACGATGCGAGCACCGACTCCACGAGCGCCATCGCCACGAGTTACATGGCCCGCGATCCCCGAGTGCAGCTCATCGAAAGCGCGACACACCTGGGCGTCGCAGAAGCGGCAAACATGGGCTTACGCCAAGCCAAAGGCTCCCTGATTGCGGTCATGGACTCTGATGACTGGTGCGTGCCAGAACGCCTGCAGCTCCAGGTGTCCTTCCTCTCTGAGCACCCAGAGGTAGTCATCTGTGGAGGCAGCATCGAAGTGTGCGATCAGTCTCTTCGGCCGATTCTTCCGTGTCACTACCATCTCGACGATCGCGCCATCCGAGCGCACTTGTTTCGCTATAGCCCCTTCGCGCATTCCGCCGTCATGTATCGCAAAGGTGCGGCTCTGAGCTGTGATGGATATCGGCGCGAGCTCACGCAAGGCGCCGAGGACTATGACTTCTACTTCCGTATCGGTCACCTCGGCAAGTTCGCGAACCTCGCCCAAACTCTCGTACACCTTCGCACCTCATCGGATTCATTTAGTCGCCGCAGTCGCGGGTTAGAACTCGCGACCTTCGCGGTGCGCGTGCGAGCCGTGTTTGAATACGGCTACCGACCATCGCCATTCGAAGCTCCGTACTCGCTGGCATTGCTCGCGAGCACGATGATGCCGGCGGCACTGCGTTTCTGGCTGTTTGCGCTGCTACGACACTTAGCGCAAACAGCCAGAAACACCAACTAAGTCCAAAACGCACAAGACTTCGACGCCGGCTAGGACTTTCAGCTCTGATCAGCAACCACTGGACAACCCTAAACGCGATGCGCTCTCGGGACGAGCTCGCCCGCAAGCCGCGGTCACCGATCCAGTCATCGGTGATCCAAAGACCCGCCTTTCGGCGGGTCTTGCCATTCCAACTATCGGACACCCCGCCACTACTCGACGAAGATGTCGACCGAGGGTCGCAGTTTCGCGCACTCGGCCAGCACCTGGTGGATCTCGTGCTTCTTGAACGCGTCCACGAGCGACGCGTCCGTGCCCGTCTGCTCGTCGAGCGAGACGTACGCCTCTTCGGTGAGGCGGTAGTCGAAGCGCGGCGCCCACTTGCGGCTACCGAGGCGGGCCGTGGTCGAGCAGTTGTCGACCATGTACGAGACGCCACGCGCGTGCATGTAGGGGTTGAGCGAGTCGACCGCCTCAATGACGGATTCGTTCGCGACTTCCGAGTACGGGTGACCGTGCGCCATCAGCGTGTCGATCTGCG
>JBAXNX010000234.1:0-2659 GCA_037133575.1 Chloroflexota bacterium | reverse complement strand
TACTCGAGCTAGTCGGGTTCCGAGCTCCAGATCACGAAGTTGCTCCAGAACGGCATGAAGCCGCCGGAGATGCCGGTCTCGACCTTCTTCGTCATCTGGCGCGCACCGGCGCGGCCCTGCAGCTGCAGGATCGAGTCCGAGTGGTTCCAGAAGCGCGTGCGGCCACCACCGATGTTGCCACCGCTCGGCGAGACCGGATGCGGCCCCTCGATGGTGATGTCGCCCTGGAAGAGGTCGAGCGCCTCACCCTCCTTGATGCCGGCGTAGTTGATGCCCTCGATGTGGAACACGTGGAACAGGCCAAAGCCGTCGTACATGTTCTCGAAGTCGAGCTCGCTGCCCTTCACGCCAGAGGCCTCGAAGAGCTTGCGGCCCGTGGACGCAGCATTGGCCTGCGCCTCCTCGAGCGTCTCGACGGTGCCGCGCGGGCGCACCCCGCTGTAGCGGTCACCGATCAGCTCCCCCGCGCCCGCGTGACCGAGCACGTAGACGGGCTTCTGCTGCATGTCCTTGGCACGCTCGGCAGTCGTGATCACATACGCACCGCAGGCGTGAATCGGAATGTCGTTGTCGTAGAGGTTCGCCGGCTTCGCGACCCAGCGCGCGTCGATGTAGTCCTCTGCGGTGATCTGCTCCGGCCGGTGCTGCGCCCAGTAGCCGTCCGGGAAGAGCAGGCCATTACGACGCGAGTTCACGACGAACGGCGCCATCATGTCGTGCGTCTTGCCGTACTTGTGCAGGTAGCGCTGGAACTGCTGCGCCGTCGTGTACGACGCGGGGCCAGCGAGCGCCATGCCGTACTTGCCCGGGCCAGCCACGGTGTCGACCGCGTTGGCGCCGCCCTGGTAGTAGCGGCCCTCGAAATTGTGCCAGCCCTTGAGTGCGATACACACCTGCGCACGTCCCTCGGCGACCGACTGGATCGCCGCGGTCAGCACCATCGACATGCACACCGGGGCCGTCATCACCCACTTGATGTTCTTCAACTCGGGCATGTTCTTGATGATCCATGCCGTGCTGAGCTGGGACAGGCCATCGAGTGGGTCATCGGTCTGCTCGAACATCGCCGTGAAGGACTCCGGGATCGCCTTGCCCTGTGGCCAGAACGAGCCAGTCGTGGTGTCCTTCGAGAGCACGAGGCCATCGACGTCCTCGGCCTTGATGCCCGCGTCCTCGATGGCGTTCTTGATCGCGAGGATCGCCCACGCGCCGAGGCTTGTCTCGGGACGCTCGTCCCAGCGGCGCATCGTCGGCGAGTGGCCGATGCCGACTGCGGCGACCTTGCCGCGCTGCGGCCAGACGCCGAGGCCTTCCTTGGTGCGGTACATCGTTGCCGCCTGCGTTAGCGGCGCTTCGGTAGCCTCACTCATTTCACTACCTCCCACTCGGGCACCTTCTGCCCGTTCGCCTGCGTCGTGTACCAGGTCAGACGCACCTTTGCGTCGATCGGCACCTGGTCCGGCGGTGTGCCCGGCAGCTGCGACAGCACGTTCACGCCGGGCGCCTCGTCGAGGGCGATCACGGCGCAGTTGTACGGCTGGTCGGCCTGCAGCTGGGCGATCGGCGTGTCAAAGATCACGCCGTAGCTGTAGATGGTCCCGGAGCCGCCGATCTCGTTCCACGGCAGGTCCGCAGCACCACACTGGCGGCACGTGGCCTCCGGCGGGTACTGGAAGCGGTCGCACGCATCGCAATGCTGCATGACGAGCCGCTCTTCGTTGCAGGCATCGTAGAACGGCTTGTCCAGCTCGTTCGGGACAGGCGACTGCCTTGGCATGGTCCCCCCTCGAATCTCCGTGCCCGGTCGGGCGACGGCCGCGCAGATAGTACCCGGGCAGCGTCGCGAGCGAACGTTCGCTCGCGAGGTGGCCTCGGCGCAGGCTCAGGAGCCCGCAGGTCAGAGGGTGCTAGCATCGGGCCGCACTGTGCAACCCAGAGCGCTCCGCGCTCGGGGGCAAGCCGTATCTGGGGAGACTTCCATGGCAGACAAGATTCGCGTGGGCATCGTCGGAGCGACCGTGACGCCGGGTGGCAGCGGCTGGGGCGCCAACGCCCACGTGCCCGCGCTCGGCATCCTCCCCGACTTCGAGCTGAAGGCCGTCTGCACGGCGCACCAGGAGACCGCCGAGGCCTCGAAGGCCGCGTTCGGCGCCGAGCTGGCGTTCGACAACATCGACGCCATGGCGAACCACCCAGAGGTAGACGTCGTCGTGGTCTGCGTCCGGGTGCCGTGGCACAAGGACCTCGTGATGGCCGGGCTGAAGGCGGGCAAGCCCGTGTTCTGCGAGTGGCCGCTCGGCGCAAACCTCGCCGAGGCCGAGGAGATGGCGAACTACGCCCGCGAGCACTCGCTGCAGACGTTCGTGGGCCTGCAGGGACGCAACGACCCAACGATTCGCTACGCGGCCGACCTCGTGGCTGACGGCTACGTCGGGCGCGTGCTCACCGCCAACCTGCACGTCGTGAGCGGACAGGTGATCGAGCGCGGCGCTGGCCGCCTCTGGCAGCGCGAGGCGAAGAACGGCGCGAACACGCTCACGATCTCCGGCGGCCACAACATCGACGCGCTGTGCACCATCCTCGGCGAGCTCACCGAGGTGCAGGCGCGCACGACGACGCAGATCACCGAGTGGATCGACACGGACAACGGCAACGCGCC
>JBAXNX010000233.1:0-2662 GCA_037133575.1 Chloroflexota bacterium | reverse complement strand
ATCGAGCACGCCTCCGGCATCGTGCCGTCGTACTACCTCCGTGAGCGTCGAGGTGCCGACCTGCACATCGTCCCGCTCAGCTCAGACGACTCGCCCGGCGTGATGCTTGAGTCGTTTGGCCGCGCGATTGATGCGCGCACGCGCCTCGTGCTGATCTCGGGCGTCTCGTACTCGACAGGTCAGTGGCTGCCCGTGAACGACATCGTCGAGCTCACGCATCGCGAGAGCGCCGGCGGGCTCGTGCTGATCGATGGTGCGCAGACCGGCGGCCACGAGCCGCTCGACATGCACGCGAGCGGCGTTGACGCGTACGCCATCCCGATGCACAAGTGGCTGTGCGGCCCCGGTGGCCTCGGCGCGCTCTACGTGCGTCGAGATCGCATCGCGGAGCTCGAGCCTGCCGCGGTAGGCGGCCACGCTGCCGCCTCGTACGACTTCGTGGGCGGCTTCGTCCCGGAGCGCGAGAACATCCAGAAGTTCGAGCTCACCACCGTCTCCGGGGTGCTGCTCGCGGGCGGCCTCGCCTGCGTCGAGCAGTACCTCGAGTCCGGCCAGCAGGCCGTGTGGGACCGCGTGCGCGCCCTGAACGTCGCCGCCGAGCAGCGCATTGGCGGCATCCCCGGTGTCACGGTCACGTCACCGCACACCGAGGGCACACGTACGGGCCTCTTCGCGTTCCAGGTCGAAGGCTTCGACCCAGCGCCGCTCGTCGCGCACCTCTGGCTGTCCGCGAACGTCGTCTGCCGCTCCGTGCGCGAGGCCGGCTGCGTCCGCCTCTCGCTCGCGGCCTACAACAACGAATCGGACATCGAGGTCGTCGCGCGCGCCATCGAGTCGGCGCAGGCGAACGGCCTGCACCCAGAGGCGCTCGCCGCCACCCCGGCACCAGCGACGCGCGAACCCTAGTCCGAGGTTATAAGTCTGGGTCGGGGAGGGAGCGCTCCTCGATGAAGCGCAGGAAGTCGCGGCCGATCGACGTGATCGCGTAGCCGCCGCTGGCGTCGTTGCGCAGCATCGCCCGAGCCGTCAGGAACTTCACGAACACCTCGAGGCTGCCCGCAGTCCGCTCTGTGCCCACGTCGGTGCATCGCGTGCGGTGCTCCTCAAAGCATGCCGCGGCCTCCGAGGCAGGGATCGGGGCGGGGTCTGCCGCCGCCGCGTAGCGCAGCAGCTGCACCTGGGTCCCGGCGATCGTCCGGTAGGCCATGTCGTTCGCGAACGAGTCCATGATCCCGCGCGCGTCGCTGTGCCAGTCCAGGTGCGGGTCGTCCTCAGGCCGAGGTGTTGTCATTGGCCCGAGCCTAGCACGAGCGTCGTCGGCAGGCCTCCGGCCCCTCGCAGCCATCGGGGCGCCAGCGCTAGAATGGCGATGCCTCTCCCCAGAGGGCGCCTCAGTGGCTGACGGCGGACGAGCCGCAAAGCAATCGCGCTCGGGCGACAAGCCTTCGAGCGCTTCCGCGTCGCCCTCGGCAGCGCCCAGTTCGTCACCCCTGCACCAGAACCTCTCGCGCCTCCAGGGTGCCGCCGGCAACCATGCCGTGCAGCGCCTCGTCTCGAAGCCCTCGAGTTCGCGCGTGCCTGTGCAGCGTGAGATGACCGACGAGCAGATCGACGCGGCCCTGCTGAAGCAGAAAGCCGAGCGCGAGCAAGAGCTCATTAACATGGAGAGTGCCGGCGGTGTCGTCGCGGGCTCCGTCCCCACGCCACAGACGTACAAGAAACCCGTCGCGGCGCCTGAGCCGACCACCCGTCCGCGGAGCAATGCGGTCAGCGGTGGGCCTGCGCCCGCAGCAGCGTCCGAGCCGGCTGCGCACCCCGCGCCGGTCAAGCTGCCTGAGAAGTTCAAGGGTGAGGACACGTCTGTCGGCTGGCGTGCGTTCTACGGTGCTGAGGACCGGGTCAAGGCCGGCACCATGCCGGAAACAGAACTGAATGCACGCAAGGCGCGGGCCGCCGGCACCGGAATGGTTACCGACTACCACACGCCTGAGAAGCAGGCGTCGAACACGCTTGGCGTGGAGGAGAGCGGTGCACTCACCGCGCGAGGCAAGACCGCAGACTTCCGCAAGACCGAGTACGCGATGAGTCCTACCGGCGATGTCGTCGCCAACCTCGACCGCACGTCCAGCGATAAGGCGATCGGCCCAGATGGCAAGCCTCAACAGCGAAACTTGCACCACTCCTCGATGCTGGCGGGCGGCGACGTCGCGCATGCCGGACATATCGGCGCTGCGGGTGGCAAGGTGAACTACCTCGACGACGACAGTGGGCACTACAAGCCCGATGCGGCACATACCTTCGACGCCTTCTCGCGGCTCGCCGACCAAGGCTCGCTCGACCCCAACTCCACGAGTGGCCGTGTCAACCTCGTCGACAAGACCGTCACCAAGGGCATCGGCCCGCAGGGCAAGACCGCCGACGTCCACTTCTCCGGGTACCAGCAGTCCGGCGGCAACGAGACCGGCATTCGAGCCAAGGGCGCGATGCTCTCGGAGCTCACATCGAAGGTCAAGCCAGTCGCACCGAGCGTTGAGGGGCAGGCTCCCGCAGGGCCTGCAGTGCCATCAGGTGGTGGCATGGTCTTCGACGAGAACGCTGGTGCGAGTCACTACGACAACGTACCGAACAGCCACTATGAGAACGTGCCCGGTGGTGGTGGTGG
>JBAXNX010000232.1:0-2663 GCA_037133575.1 Chloroflexota bacterium | reverse complement strand
GAGGTGGTCGAGGCCGTCGACTATCTGCGCTTCTACGCGGAGCAATCGGCGCTGCTGTACTCGGAGTACGCAGGGCGCGTCGCACCTCGAGGTGTGGTGGCGGTGATCCCGCCGTGGAACTTCTCACTGGCGATCCCGTGCGGGATGACGGTGGCCGCGCTGGCGGCGGGCAACGGCGTGGTGTTGAAGCCGGCCGGACAGACGCCGACGGTCGCGTACCACCTCGTGGCGCTGCTGCATGAGGCGGGCATTCCGACCGACGTGCTGGTGTGGCTGCCGGGACGCGGGAGCGAGGCCGGGCAGGCGCTGGTGGAGTGCGCGGACATCGACATGATCGCGTTCACGGGATCGCGCGCGGTCGGGACTCGGATGCACGCGGACGTGGCGCGGGGCGAGCGGTCGAAGGCACTGGTCGCAGAGATGGGCGGCAAGAACCCGGTGCTCGTGTTCGGAGACGCGGACCTCGACGAAGCGGTCGACGGGATCCTGCGCTCGACGTTCGGGCACGCGAATCAGAAGTGCTCGGCGGCATCGCGCGTGCTCGTGCAGGACTCGGTGTACGAGGCGCTGCGCGACCGGCTCGTGGATGCGGCGCGCAGTCTCGTTGTCGGCCCGGCGGATGAGCCGGCGACGCAGGTCAATCCGATCATCGACCGCGCCGCGTGGGAACGACTCGGCGAGGCAGCCCAGGTCGCGCACGAGGAGTGCACGGTGCTGCTCGATCTCTTCGAGGGGCGGGCCGGCACGCTCGAGCGCGGGCCGCTGATTGTGGAGTGCGACGCGGAGCGCGCGACCTCGACGCGCACGTTCATGGAGGAGCTGTTCGGGCCGATCCTGATCCTCGTGCCGTTCGCTGACGAGGCGGAGGCAGTGCGGCTCGCGAACGCGACCGAGTACGGGCTGACGGTGGGGTTGTTCTCGCGCAGTCCTCGGACGATCGCGAACGTGTCTCGGGCGATCGAGACGGGCACGGTCTACGTGAACCGCGTGACGACCGGCGCACGCGTCGGCGTCGAGCCGTTCGGTGGGATGCGCATGTCGGGCACGGGGCCAAAGGCCGGCGGGCCTGACTACCTGTGGGCGTTCGTGCATCGGCTCGACGCACCGCAGGACCTCGAAGCGGACGTCGAACTGGCGCGCGCGATCGAGACGGCGACGCTGCCCCCTGCCCTGCTGCCGGCCGAGCTTGGTGAACGCTGGGACGAGCCGCTGGAGCGGCGGATTGCGGTGGTCGAGGACGCTGCGGCACGCCTCGGTGCTACCGGGCTGGATGTGCTCGCGAGTGGGCTGCTCACTGCTGCGCAGGCAGCAGAGCAGGAGATCGGCGACGTGACGCCGACTGTGCAGGCGGCAGGCCAGCACACCGAGTTGCGTTATGACGTGTCGCGCGGGCTCGGGCTGCTGAGGCTCAGTGGGCCGGACGCGGCGCAGTGGCTCGGCGCGGCGTTGCTCGCGGGGAATGCGGTCGGAGTGTTCGACTCGCCTGGCGTGACGCGAGCGCTTGCAGCGCTGCACGAGGCGGGCGTGCCTGCCTCGGCGCTGGCGGAGGTGGGCGGCGGCGTTACTGCCCTACTCGAGGTTGCCGAGGCGTCGACGTCCGTGGCATTCGCAGGGACGGATGGCGGGCCGGCACTGGCACGCGCGCTCGCCCGGCGGCTGGGGCCAACAGCGGAGGGGCAGCGGTCGCTCAAGGGGCTGGTGTCGACGCTCGACGGGGCGCAGGCGGGTGAGCCGGGGTTCGTGAGACGCTTCGCATGGCCTCGAGCGATCGCGGTGCGGACGCTGCGGCACGGCGCGGACCTCGCGATCGAGGAGTCGTCGGGCGCAGACCCAGGATAGGGCAGCGTCTCCTCTAGCCGAGGGCTGTCGCCGGTTGTCTCGGGCGAGAGCAGCCGTTACCCTCGGTGCTCGCAGTGCCCCACTGGGGCCGTTAGCTCAGTTGGTACGAGCGCTCGCTTCACACGCGAGAGGTCAGTGGTTCGAGTCCACTACGGCCCACCATGGTGAGGCTTTGCGAGGAACTGATGGCAAGCCGAAGTGGCGAAATGGCAGACGCGCTACGTTCAGGTCGTAGTGAGGGTAACCTCGTGCGAGTTCGACTCTCGCCTTCGGCACCATGTCAGTTCCGATTCGTGCGCTCGTAGCTCAGGGGATAGAGCGCAGCCCTGCGGAGGCTGAGGTCGTAGGTTCAAATCCTACCGGGCGCACCACGAACTTCGTTCGATCTCGTCCAGCGTTGCTGGAGCGATTTCTGTAGGCAGCCAAGCTGCTGCCTTACCGCACCCCAGTCGGACGGGACTCGATAACCGTCCGCCGTCACGAGTGGGGTTCTTTCTGTTCTTGAGGGTTCTCGAACCTGCCGGCACGGGGTTTCCCGGAGTCGGAGGTGCCTCGACGGCTCGCACACTGGTTCCCTACCCAGCGCCCCAGGGGAACCCAGCCATGAACAAGTCACAGGCCGTTGCCGAACTGACCGCCGCTCTGTCGCGGACGATGCCCACGGATGACGCGCTCGCGTTGATCCGGGTGGCACTCCGCGCGTGTGGGCTGACCTACGCGAACACGTTGACCCAGCAGGACGTGCGCGCCCTACTCGGAGCGCTCGCGGCTGAGGGTGGGCCGATTCAGGAGCTCGCGGAGTTCCTCGCGACGAACGGCATGGG
>JBAXNX010000231.1:0-2701 GCA_037133575.1 Chloroflexota bacterium | reverse complement strand
CACCTGATGGTGTGCGACACGCATGACTCGCTGCTGCTGTTCACGCTGCGCGGACGGGTGTACTCGATCAAGGGCTACGAAGTGCCCGAGGCCTCGCGCCAGGCGCGTGGCGTTCCGGTCGTGAACATCGTTGAGATCGAGCCGGATGACCGCGTGACTGCAGTCGTCGGCGTGCAGTCGTTCGAGCACAACTCGATGATCCTGGCGACCGCGCACGGCGAGGTGAAGCGCACGCCGCTGAACCAGTTCGAGTCGGTGCGCCGCTCCGGTCTGATCGCAATGGACCTCCCGGACGGCGACGAGCTGATCGATGTGCAGGCTGCCGCGGACGATGCGGACGTGATGATCGTCAGCAGTGATGGCCAGGCGATCCGATTCGCCGTTGACAGTTTGCGTGTCGCCTCGCGCGCGTCCGGTGGTGTGCGTGGCATGAAGCTCGAAGCCAGCGCACGCGTGATCGCGATGGTGATCGCGGTTGACGGCGAGGACCTGCTCGTGGTCTCGGAGCGCGGCATCGGCAAGCGCACTGCGATCTCCGAGTACCGCCGCACTGGCCGAGGCGGCCAGGGCGTGCTCTCGTTCCGTGTCACTGCGCGCTCGGGCCCGTTGTCTGTGGCGTTGGTGCTGAACAACGAACACGAGCTGATCATCGTGTCGCGCGAGGGCATCATGATGCGCACGCGTGCCGACCTGATCAGCCAGCAGGGTCGCGCCACGCAGGGCGTCTCGATCATGAACATCGGCGACGACGACGCAGTGGCGTCGATCGCGCAGATTGACCTCGCCATCGGCACGTCGGGCGAATGACCACGCAGGAGCCCGACGCGTCGCAAAGCGAGTTTGCGCTGATCGATCGCATCATCGCTCGCCTCGGCGACGCAGCCGCCAGCGACATCCTCGTTGCGCCTGGTGATGACGCCGCGGCGTGGATCCCGGTCGGCGGCGCGGTCGTCGCCTCGACGGACACGATCGCCGAGGGCACGCACTGGCGGCCCGGTCTGCTCACGATGGCCGATGTCGGCTGGCGTGCCGTCGCGACGAGCGTCTCTGATCTCGCCGCGATGGGTGCAACGCCACAGGTCATCCTCATCGCTGCCTCGCTCGGTCCGGCGGTCACGCTCGACGAGCTCGACGAGCTGATCGACGGCATGGCCGAGGCCTGCATCGCGCACGACGTGAAGGTCGCCGGCGGCGACGTTGTGCGTGGACGCTCGACCTCATTCACGATCACGGCGCTGGGTGGCGCACGCCTCGACCGCGCGAGCCGCGCGATGGTGATGCGCCGCGATGCCGCGCAGGTCGGCGACGCGGTGGCGGTCTCGGGCGCACCGGGTGCAGCCGCGACCGGGCTGCGCCTCGCGGAACGTGGCATCGAGGAGTCACCTGCGACGACCGAGGCACTGACGGCCTGGCGCCGACCGCGCGCGCGCACGGAGCTCGGGCTCGCTGCGGAGAACCTCGGCGTGCCGTGCGCGATCGACGTCTCTGACGGGCTCGTGCAGGACCTCGGACACATCGCGGAGCGCAGCGGCGTCGGCATTGAGATCGACCTCGACGCTCTGCCGTTGCCGACGTCTGCGGTCGCGACCTTCGGCAGCGAGGAAGCGCGCGACCTCGTGCTCGCCGGCGGCGACGACTATGAGCTCGTGCTGGTCGCGCGGCACTCGGTGCTCGAAGCGCTCGAGGGCGTGACGATCATCGGGCACGTGGTGGACACGCATCCCGGCGAAGTTGTCGTGCGCCAGGGCGACGGTGCGCCGTACCCGATCCCCTCCGGTTGGGATCAACTGCGCGCCTGGCCGCTCTCGCAGCACTAAGGTTTGGCAGCACTCAGCCCGTGACCACAGCCAACCGCATCGTCATCACCACGCCGACCGCAGCACGCACTCGTGCGCTGGGGCGTCGCATTGCCAGGCACCTGCGCGCGAGCGACGTGCTGCTATTGCAGGGGCCACTCGGCGCAGGCAAGACCACCTTCGCGCAGGGCATTGGCGCTGGGCTGCACGTCGAAGGGCCAGTGCGCTCGCCTACCTTCGTGTTGATGACGCGCCATGTGCCTGCGGAGGGCGCGAAGCTCCCGCTCTACCACGCGGACCTGTACCGCCTCGACGACGTGCTACAGGTCGAGGACCTCGCGCTGGACGAGCAGGCGCGCGACGGCGTGCTGCTGGTCGAGTGGCCGGAGCGCGGCGTCGAGGCGCTGCCCGGCTCGCATCTGCTCGTGGTGTTCGAGGCGGTTGCCGAGCCCGTGGGTGCACGACGGATCACCGTCGTCGCGGTCGGCGACCGCTATCGTCATATTCTCGATGCATTGCAAGCAGCAGGGCTGGCCGACCGTGTTTGAGTTGGGTATTGAGGCGGCCTCGGACTTTGCGTCGGTCGCGGTGCTCGACGGCGAGCGCGTGCTTGCCTCGCACGGCTGGGTGATCACGACCACTGCTTCGCAGGAACTGCTCGCGGCGATCGATGCTGTGCTGCGCGAGGCCGGCGTGGCGCGCAATGCCATTGGTGCGATCGCGGTCGACACCGGGCCAGGCGGCTACGGCTCGTTGCGCGCGAGCGTGGCGACAGCGCAGGGCATGGCGGTGGCACTCGGCGTGCCGCTGGCGAGCGTGCATCGCCTCGAGGTCGCCGCGTTCCCGTACCTCGCGCCCGGTACGCCGGTGGTCGCGGTGCACGACGCCGGCCGTGCGGGGCTGGC
>JBAXNX010000230.1:0-2711 GCA_037133575.1 Chloroflexota bacterium | reverse complement strand
CCCAGCAGAGTTTCGGCAACGGGCGGTGGAGCTGGCGCGGCGGCGTGAGCAGCCGGTCGCACGCATCGCTGCAGACCTCGGCGTTTCCGACGCGACGCTGCACGGCTGGCTCAAGCAAGCCGAGATCGACGAAGGTCGCCGGGACGGTCTGACGACTGACGAGCACGCCGAGCTGGTGCAGCTGCGCCGCGCGAACCGCGTGCTGTCGATGGAGAACGAGATACTCAAGCGGGCGACGGCGTTCTTCGCGCGGGAGAACGTGCTCCCAAAATGAGTTTCCGGCTGGTCCACGAGTTTGCCGCTGACGGAGTGCACGTCGCGGTGGCCTGCCGGGTGCTGCGGGTCTCGCTCTCGGGCTACTACGAGTGGCGCGGTCGTGCACCATCGATCCGCGCGGTCGCCGACGCGGCGCTGAGCGCGCAGATCATCGAGATCCACGCGATGTCGCGCGGGACGTACGGCGTGCCCCGCGTGCACGCCGAGCTCCGGCTCGGACGTGGAGTGCACTGCGGTCGCAAGCGTGTCGCACGGCTGATGTAGCTCGCACGGCTCCACGGGATCTACCGTCGGCACGGCAAGCGTCACCGTCCCATGCCGGCCGTGCACGACGACCTGGTGCGTCGTCGCTTCGTCGCCGATGCCCCGGACCGGCTGTGGCTCACGGACTTCACCGAGCACCCGACGCGTGAAGGCAAGGTCTACTGCGCCGCGGTGCTCGACGTGTACTCGCGACGCATCGTCGGCTGGTCGATCGCCGACCACCGGTCGGTCAGACGGTCGTGCACTCCGACCCGGGGTGCGCAGGACGAGTTCAAGGAGTCGTCGCAACACCGCCTTGTTGGAGCGAGCATAGGTGATCATCAAGGGCCTCGGCAGGAGTCTTCCATCCGAGCGTCTTGCGGGGGCGGCTGTTGAGCGCAGTGGCGACGGCCTGGAGATCGCTGACACTGTGCCTGCTCAGGTCGGTGCCCTTCGGGAAGTACTGGCGCAGCAGGCCATTCGTGTTCTCGTTCGTGCCGCGCTGCCATGGGCTGTGCGGGTCGCAGAAGTAGATCGCTACTCCGCTATCGATGCGCAGCTGAGCATGCTGCGCCAGCTCGGCGCCCTGATCCCAGGTGAGCGATCGGCGGAGCTGCTGCGGGAGGATGGTGATCGCGGATGTGATGGCGTCGCGGACCGCCTCGGCACCGTGTCCGGCCAGGGCAGGCCCGTTATGAGTGCGAGGCGCGCCGTGGCCCTGCATCCGGGGTAAGTGCAACAGCATGGTGAACCGGGTCGTGCGCTCGACGAGCGTTCCGATCGCCGAGCTGTTCAGCCCAAGGATCAGGTCACCTTCCCAGTGTCCGGGCACGGCTCGGTCGTCGGCTTCGGCCGGTCGTTCGCTGATCATGATCTCGGGCGTGACGAACCTCTTGCCGCGCCCTCGGGTTCGCGCTCGCGGCACACGCAACGCCCGCCCAGTCCACAGGCATGTGACGAGCTCACGGCGCAACGCTCCACGGCCTTGCACGTACAGGGCTTGGTAGATGGCCTCGTGCGAGATCCGCATGGTCTCATCATGAGGGAACTCGACCCGCAAGCGATGTGCGATCTGTTCGGGGCTCCACGACTTGGCCCAGCGTCGGTCCTGGCGGCGACCGTGCCGACGGCCGATCCAACGCACATCAGGTCCTGGCACCCGCTCACCGTCGGGCCTCGCGATGGTGCCGGCCAAGCGGTCCTGCACGTACTCATGTAAGGCCTCGTTCGCCGCAAGCTTCGATACCTTGGGACGGCTCGCACGCCGCTCGGCGTGCCACTGCGCCGTCGTTGCCCGGTACTCCACGGTGGAGCTCCGCGTCGACGCGTTGCGACGCAGTTCGCGTGAGACCGTCGACGGCGAACGACCCACGCGGCGCGCGATCTCCCGCACGCTCAGGTGTTGAGCGTATCCAATCGCGATCTCCTCCCGTTCAGCAAACGACAGATAGCGCCCCGACAGCAGGACCAACGAGATGGGTGACATGCCGCCAGCGTGCCGGAACCATCTCGAGCCGACCGGCGGCGATACCCCGGCTGCTCTCGCGGCATCTTCACTCGATGCGCCACGGGCGATCGCTTCCCAGAAGCGGATGCGATCCTCACGCCGCGCGGTGGACGGACGCCCGGGCGACCACATCTGGCCACGCATCGCACGGATCGCCTGCTGACGCTTGGTAACCCCCATGGCGCACCACCTCCATAACGAGGTGTTGCATCGACCAGTTGAATCCGCCCAGTACACGTCGTGGGCGTTTGGTCACCGGCTGCGCTCGGCGGGTCTGCTGGGCTCGATGGGGCGCGTCGCTGCGGCGCTCGACAACTCGATGATGGAGTCGTTCTTCGGGACGATGCAACGCGAGCTGCTCGACCGTCCGAAGTTCTGGGCGACACGGAAGGAACTCGCGTCGGCGATCTTCGAGTGGATCGAGGGCTGGTACAACCCGCACCGCCGACACACCTCGATCGGCGATCTCAGCCCCGTCGAGTACGAAAGGAGTCGTCAGGCCGCCGTCGATGCGGCATGATCTCTACAAGCAAACCGTCCGGGAAACCGGGGCAGGCTCAGTGGGCACGATGACTGCAATTTGGTGGATACGACGAGACCTCCGCGTCGACGACAACGTGGCGCTCGACACCGCGACCGAGCTGGGCCACGGCACCGTCATCCCGTTGTTCGTGCTCGACCCTGC
>JBAXNX010000229.1:0-2725 GCA_037133575.1 Chloroflexota bacterium | reverse complement strand
TCGTCATGGCCCTCTACCTGTTGGGCACGAGCATGGTGACGACGCTGCTCATCCCGCGGGAGGCGTTCGAGGAGGGTGGGCCGGCGAGTGGACGGGCGCTCGCCTACCTCGCGCACGAATACGTCGGCGAGTTCTTCGGTACTGCCTATGACGTGAGCAGCGTCCTCATACTTTGGTTCGCGGGAGCCTCCGCGATGGCCGGCCTGATCAACATCGTGCCGCGTTACCTGCCCTCCTACGGTATGGCACCCGAGTGGGGCCGCGCGGTGCGCCCGGTGGTCATCACTTACACCGCCATCTGCGTTGTCGTGACGGTCGCCTTCAACGCCGATGTCGTGGCGCAGGCGGGCGCGTACGCCACTGGGATCCTAGCGATGATGGTGTCCGGGGCGGTCGCCGTCGTGGTGGTCAACGCGCGGCGGCGTTGTTGGCAGCCGACTGCTGGGTTCACCTTACTCACGCTCGTACTGCTCTACGCACTTGTCGCGAACATGGTCGAGCGGCCTGACGGGCTCGTGATCTCCGGTGGATTCATCGCAGGCATCATCGCCATCTCACTCGTATCCCGAGTGATGCGCTCGACTGAGCTGCGTGTCGAGCACATTGAGTTCGACGCGGAGGCCCGCCGGTTCGTCACAGAGGTGCTCGGTGACGACCACGCATTGCACATCATTGCGAACAAGCGACAACAAGGTGATGCGGCGGAGTACGCGGCAAAGGAAGCTGAGCAGCGCGAGATGAATCCGCTGCCGAGCACAGCGCACGTGCTCTTTCTCGAGATCGAAGTCGTCGACCCATCCGATTTCAGTGAGGTACTCGCCGTTCGGGGCGTAGAGATCTCGAGACACCGCGTGCTACGTGCAGAGAGTCCCGCCATTCCGAACGCGATCGCTGCGATCTTGCTTGCACTCCGAGACGCTACCGGCGTGCGCCCGCACGCTCACTTCGAATGGTCGGAGGGACACCCGCTAGCGCACGTCGCCCGGTACTTGTTCCTCGGACGAGGCGATACGCCACCCGTAGTCCGGGAAATCGTGCGAGAGAGCGAGCCAATCCCGGAGCGGCGGCCACGAATCCATGTGGGCGGCTAACGCATTGGCGTGAGCGCGTAAGCGAGAACACGGCACCGCGCCAGGGGGTAGACCGCGAGCGGGAGCGGACCGACGTAGCATGAGTCGTAAGATCGCGCGTCGGTCTGGGGCAGCTGTTCGAGGTCCTCGTGTCGATCGCACGTAGCGAGCAACGGCCCCTCCTAGAGGTGTCGAGCGGAATCGGTCTCGCGTTTCTTACTGCCGCTCGCCGGTTGGGCGAAGACGGGTTGATCCAGCGGTACTGTGAGGATTAGTCGGCGTGGCCAACGCCTGCATTTCCGGCAGCGATGACGATCATGGGCGACGCGATCGCGATCGAACGACGTGCGAAGATCCCGTGGATATTCGTCAGCGCTTGGTTTCTCTCCAGTGTGATCGGTCCCTGATCGCGAGCGTGATCACCACTTACTTGTCATGCGCTTCGTCTTTCTGAGCACTGTGCCACTCGGGATCCTGGCTTCGTACTTGATGGCTACTCAGTACCACGAACACGTCGAACGCCGGCCACATCGCATCCACTTCCGCGGGATCGTGTTGCTCGGCGGCTGCGTGCTTGCACTCTTGTTCGCGCTCTCGCCGACCGACCGCAGTGCCGGGCTCAAGCTCGAATCGAGTGGCGTGCTCCTGCGCGTATCCGGCGTGCTGCTCGCGTCGATTCAAGGTCAGTAGGGACTAGGCATCGCGGTGAAGCTCCCAGCGCTGCCGCTCGGCCGCTGGCGTCCTGTCGTGGTGTGGCGTTCGCGAGTCGTGCGCCTCACTCTCCGGCTTGCGTCGCGCGATTCCCTCAGCGGAGATACGCGCCCACTCGGCCGTGCGATGCGTGTCTGCACGAATCCCACGCTCTTTATCCGTAGGTTCAGGCTTCATGACGCCACTTCCGTTAGGCGCGAAGGTCATGGAAGGCTTCGCGCTCCGGGTGTCAGCCTGCTGTTGCCAGGTTGCGCGGCGGTAGCGGCAACGTGGGACGTTCTACTCGACGGAAGCGCGCGAATCTCCAAGGGGGCCAACGTCACGCTCCAGCGACGATTCGTGACGGTCGATGGACGAGGATCGAGAAGCTTCAGGGAGCACCCCACTGCCCCGGTGGTGCTCCGACGCTCTGAAGGGTGAAGACTCCACGTCCCCAGCGTCGGGGGGCTTCTTCATGCCCCTGACCATGGATCACTGGGCTACCCGCTAAGTAGGAACCCGCCCCGCCCGAATCAGACCAGGCCCAAGCCGCGATGCGTCGGGGTGCGTCTGCGTCGCCTCAACTGAACCCAGCCACTAGCTCCGCAGCAGATGCGCTGCCAATCGGCCGACGTCCAGCCAGCGTTCGTCATCAACCGCGGCCGCTGGGACGCAGAGGGTGCCGGCTCGAATCCCGTCTCCCACTACACATCCCCCACCTCTGGGGACAGCAGCACGTCATCCAGGCCTACCGCTTCTCGCCCACGAACACCACGTGCCGGGGCCCGCGCTGGCCACGCGCCTGCACGTGATGAGTGACAGGCGTGAAGCCGGCGGCCCGCAACCGACGCTCGAAGGACGACTCGTCATTGATGGACCAAATCGCGAGTCCGCCCCCCAGGCGTAAGGCGTTACGCATCGCGGCGAGTCCGGCGGCCGTATAGAGCCACGAGTTACCCCGGTCC